>JAQVXR010000236.1:0-2598 GCA_028709045.1 Desulfitobacteriaceae bacterium
TAGGTTGCGTTATCCTTAGGATTCAGGGAAGCAGCATAAGTATCATGCGGTTTCCCAATCATCCTGAGGATAACGAAATCCTACGGATAAAACTATTTATCCAAAACTTTGGATAAATAGTTGAAGGTTTTCACCGGATGCTGAGGAAATTCACCAAGACCAAGACCAATTATCCAACTGACGATGCCTTAAGAAAGTCCATTTACCTGTCGGTACAGGAAATTAGCCGGAAATGGTATAACCCAGTTAAAAACTGGGGCATAATATTTGGACAGTTCACGGTCTTTTACGGGGATCGGTTTACTGAGGCAGACATAGCCTAATTAACAGGGGCTCTGCCCCTGACCCCGGAGTTTAACGCATTTAGTCTGCCTTACCGGATGTTAAATAAAAAAGGACAGCATCAGCGGCTGCCCTCATCCGTATAAGCAGACCTTCATATGGCGCTCGGGTCGGTCTCCACCGGAGCCCTATCCTCCATATGAAGAAGAGTATTTTTAGTATTACCAAATAAGTGGTGAATTATTCCATTTACACAGAAGGTTTTACACTCCCGATCAGTTCTGTATATTCACAGGAATCTACATGAGGCACTTGAACATGCCGTTAGATTACAATTGGTCTCCCGTAATGTTGCTGCTCTGGTTACTCTTCCCCGAGCTACTAAATATAAATCTGACGTGTATAGCCCAGAGGAACTGCAAAATTTACTACACATAGCTGAAGGTACTGATATGGAACTTCCCATTGTTCTTGCTGCCGTCCTTGGTCTTAGACGAGGGGAAATCTTGGGATTACTATGGTCCGATCTTAATTTAACCGCTAAAAAGCTAACTGTATGTAACAACCGGGTCCAAACCACTCATGGAAACATCACCAAGGCACCAAAGAGTGCAAGCAGTACCCGCACAATTGATCTTCCTGACGGTATTATCCCGATCCTAAAGCGACATAAAGCCCTCCAGGCTAAGAATCGTTTAAAGCTAGGCAATAGCTACCTTAATGGTAATTACGTGTATTGTCAGGCTGATGGTTCCCCATATTGTCCAGGCTACATTAGCAAGAAGTTCACCGCTTTCCTCAAAAAGCATAACTTAAAGCTGATTAGGCTCCATGACCTTCGCCACTCGAATGCCACGTTGATGCTGGCCTGCGGAGTTCCTGCAAAAGTTGCCTCTGAAAGGCTTGGTCATAGTAATATTGCTATTACGATGGATTTATATTCCCACGTGTTGGATAGCATGCAACAAGATGCTGCTGAGAAAATCAATCTGGGCATTTTTGACCAGACATTGCAGAAAGAGGTGTCGCCGAAAGATCGCCCTGAGCTAGTTCATTTGCAGAGCTAGCATAGAAAACTATGTCTGAAAGATTACGAAAAGGGCGACAAGTTATTAACCCCGCATTGTCGCCCTTTATATTTTAACTATCTTTTACAGGTTGATGCCTGAACAAAATGTCGCATAATCTTTGTAATGTGCAGCAGGGTAGTATTATTTTCTCTTTCTGCTTGTGTCATTAAATAAGAAGAATGCGTACTAACTAAAGATTACGCTCATTTGTTTTTGTTTAAAAAAGTATTCGCTACTTTAGCAAACTCAACTGCATTGGACATGATTGCAGGATGTCCTCCTTTTTCAAATAGATGCATTTTCCCATTTTCAACCTTTTTCAGAAGTGCGGAATAAGTTTTTTCATAGAACTTGCAGGTTGCGAACTCATCCTCCTTACTTCCTGTCAACAATATGGTAACCCCCAATGTTTCCAGTGGCTTATGAAAAAATTTCCCTATGGTTTTGTAGTGCTCATATATTGCATTGGTATCATTGTCTACCACCTGCTCCCAATTGTTGCCTTGGTTGTAAATATAAAAGTTTTTTGCTCCATCATCCAGCTTTGATGATTCACGTTCTGATTTAATATTTTGCACAAACTCTGCTAAAGGAACTTCACCCTCAAAGCTATCTGCAATCACTTTATTTACTAAGTCAGGTCTTTCCAAAACTACATTAATGGCAGTAAGAGCACCACCACTGCTTCCGATAATATTCACCTTTCCATACTTCATCTGTTCTAAAAAGGCTATGACCTGCATGGCCTCATCAAACCATAAATCAATCGGAAATCGTTTGAGCCTTTCTGATTTACCATGCCCCAAGAAATCTATTAAAACTACTTTATAATTCTCTTTATATAAATCAGTTATGCCATCAAACATTTTTGAAGATGCGGTATTCCCATGCAAAAATAGTAACGGAGTACCTTCTCCAAATTCTTCATAATAGCACTGCTTATCATTGTATTTAAAATACGACATGCTTTATCCTCCTGACAATTTTATAAATAGACTCATTTCGCTATTTTCATTTTAATCAACCCCCTTTACGAATAGAATATAAATAATCTTCACATAATTCTGCTAATGTTCATTATAACTTATCCTTCTGCTGTTACACTTCATAAACAGACTGTGCAGTATCTATGGAAATATAGATTATGGAATCCTAATCGACGGCGACTGCCATCATCCCTATCTGTAATCCCATGTGCTGGATAGCCTGCAGCTGAAAAATTTATTTCGGGGATAATTGCGCAACT
>JAQVXR010000236.1:2608-3373 GCA_028709045.1 Desulfitobacteriaceae bacterium
CTAGTAAAGAAAAGGTGTCACCGAAAGATCGCCCTGATCTACTGCAACTTCAGGAGTAACATAGAAAGCTAGACTTGCACGGCTACTGATTGGGCTACTCTCGACGCTGAAACGAGTAACCTTTGCTACCAAATGATATGTTGCTAAACACCGACAATTGGCTATTGTTTGTAATAGTCCCCATCTATACTGCTACCTAGTATTTCGCATCTGTTTTGCAGTATTTATCCCCATTCCCGTCTATTCCTACCTATTTCGGCTACTAAATGGCTACTCCTGCTCTCTCAACTGTAAATAATTTGAAAAAGGGGTTTCAGCACAACGTCTGAAACCCCCGGTAATTCGTTAATGGCGGAGAGGGAGGGATTCGAACCCTCGAGACAGTGTTACCCGTCTACTCGATTTCCAATCGAGCGCCTTCAGCCGAGCTCAGCCACCTCTCCACAAAAATATATTAATTTTTGCTAATTCTAAAAGGAAGATTAGCAACTATAATAGTTTACCCTAAAACTTGACTAACCGCAAGTATCTCCTCTTAAATGCCTCTGTTTTTAATTCCTTTCCTCCAAATTATTCTCGCCCGGTGATAAAATGATTACATCACCGGATAAGGCCCGGTGCATCTCCCCCTTACCGTCCCTAATAACTAAAAAACCGTTGTCATCTATATATAGTACCTGGCCGGTTATAGAGTCTTTCACAGAGTCTAGCCGCACTTGGGCTCCTTTTATAGCCGAGAATTCCTGTAATTTTTGCAGAACTAGT
>JAQVXR010000237.1 GCA_028709045.1 Desulfitobacteriaceae bacterium
TCCTGTCCATCCCAGAATACTCTTCCTCCCAATGCCTCCACCATGAAACGGGCCGGGATATAGCTTCTGCTGTTCTCGATGATCGGTCCCTGATCAATTGTTCTCTCTTCATTATTAACCAGCATTACATTTTTATTAGCAAACAGTTTTAATGCCACATCATTAGTCTCAAGAAGAGGTTCGCCGGTTTGAAAGGATACCTGATCAAGTAAGATGCTTCCTTTTAACTGGCTATCTGTATCCGTTGACCGCACCAGGTAAATCCTCTTTAACGTAGGTGACTGGACTTCTGCCGGAAAATCAACGGATATTTCTTTCCACCCGTTCCAGTTCAACTTATCCGCCAGGGTAATGTAATGAGTCTTTCCTGTTTCATCCTTTATCTCAGCGCGCAGCCAATGGCCGCTGTCATCTCCCTTTACCCAGAGACTGATACCTTTTGCCGTCCTGGAAAAATTTATTCCCGTGGAACCAAACTCCCCGTAAGCAATCTGCAAATCAGAATCATTAACTTCCTCAGTAAAATCATATTTCAATTCGCCGCTGTACTTTCCTTCCTTTGCATCATAATCTGAAACCAAAAAATCTCCTTTGGTTCCTTCGGGAAGCGCAGTAAACCTTAATTTGGGATTGTCTTCAAAGCTGACAATAGTTTTTTTCGTTGTTCCCACTTGGACAGGTACCATCGTGCTAAATCGGTCGTAGGTGCCCACGAGCCAGCCGCTCCCGGGAGAATCTCCGGCAATCACTTGGCCGTTTTTGTCATATGTCCCGGGTACTCCAATCCATTCCCAAGTAAATAATTCTGCCGGCACAGTACGGCTTTTGCCGTTCTTCGTATAAACCACAGGTATCAGAGATGTAGTATCACCAGGGTTAACAAGAAGGGCGGTAGTTCCCAAATCAATGGTTTTAACCTGGTCTCTTCCGACAATTTCCACCTGATACTCTTTATTCACCTGGTCGGAAACAATTTGCACCAATCCAATTCCGGGCTTATTTCCCCTGATTGCTGTCCCGCTCACACTGACCAACTCATTTTTTGCCGTCCAGGAAACTCCTCCTTCTTCCAATGAATACGGGTTGTCATACTCGTCCACCGCTTTTAAGCTAAGTTGGGCCTTTTCGTTCATCAGAATAAAGTCAGGTATTTTCACTAAAACATCTTTTAATTTTCCTTTCGGTGCTAAAGAAAAGAGGCCTAATCCGTCAGGGACATTGCGCAGGATCCCTTGTTGGGGAACATTCACCAGTGAAATAAAATCATCACCGGGGTGCCTGCTCACCAGAGTAGTAGACCCTCCCCCGTCTAAATTAACCCCATGAAAGACTCCTAAACGAATCATGAAATCAGCCAGTTCTTCCAAGGTCATGCCGCTGCTTCCTTTACTGCACTCCACTGCTATCCAGTAAAGGGTTTTATTATTTTTGGAATAGCCTACAGCGGTACGGGCATGATAGCCTGTGATATTACGGGCAATGGGCACCCGGGCGCCATCTTGAACAAGCAAAGTATGGGCACCTAAGACAAACTCCCAGTCATCTCCCGGTTCAACGTCCAGATCCAGTATTAAATCATCTCTTTCCTCAACATTTTCCATGAGGAATCGGGCACCTTTGCCATGACCCAAGAGCAGATAACCGTCTCTGGGTATTCTATTAGGCCAGCGGTTTTCCCATATCTCTTCTACTCTTCCGTCTTCCACAACCGCAACTATGTAATAATCCAAGTTTTTTCCCGGTTGATTATCGACATTCCAATTTCCATCATAAACATTGAGCTTGTCCACCATGCTGATGGTTTTGTTCACAGCCGCGATGGGGAAAACCTCTCCATTCTCTGCCATGACGGCACCGGTAAAAGAAAATGGCATTATTACCGGGGTGTTGTCTCGGGTAAGAGCAAAAGAATTCATCCCATCAATCCCGGATGGAGTAGTGATCCATTCTCCTTCTTGGTAAAGAGGTCCAAGTGGAGTGCCACCTGCCATATCAAAAAAGCCTCCGTTTACGGCAGCAATTGCTTTCGCCTCATTGGCCATTTTCTCCACTGTTTGATTTTTGCCTAGCTTTTCATCAGTTCCATACATCAGGTCAACCTTTAAATAAGGATCCTGCAAATTTATTTTGGTCACATATACATTAGCAGTTCCTTTTGCCGTCGGTACCTGGTACTGTTCCAGCACCGCTCCCCTGGTAATTGTTTCTTTCTCAACAGGTGCAAGCGGTTCGGCAGCTATAACCTGTACTGCCGTTAACAGGAAACATAAAAAAATTGTTACCATCAAAACTTTTTTTTGTTTCAACATTTTGACTCTCCCTTGCTGGATTTATTATTTCAATTATCTATCCAGACGAAATTAATGTTAAAAAAGTTCCTCTTTAGCAGGACTTTTTCAATTTTAAGACTGTCCCCTTTTCATAGAAAGGGAAATTCGTCCTCTGTCTTGATCGACTGAAAGGACAAGCACTGTGACTACATCCCCTATAGAAACCACATCCAACGGGTGGCGTACATATTTTTCCGCTAATTCGGAAATGTGGACCAGTCCATCCTGCTTGACACCAATATCGACAAAAGCACCAAAATCCGTGACGTTGTGCACTCGGCCTTTCAGCACCATGCCTGGTTTTAAATCTTCCAGTTTTAATACATCCGTACGAAAAACCGGCGGAGGCAACTCTTCTCTTGGGTCACGCCCCGGGCGGAGCAGGCTGTCAACAATATCTGTCAAGGTGGGAACACCCGTTGCCAGTTTTTCAGCTAATTCACTGATCACACTTGTGTTTTCTCTAAGAGCTTTTAAACGTTCCTGAAAATTTTTCGCCCCAATCTCATTTAGTTTTAATCCTAAGTTATCCAATAAGCGTTTGGCAGTTTGATAAGATTCCGGATGAATTGCCGTGGCATCCAGTCTGTTGTCCCCATCGGAAATTCTTAAGAAACCGGCGCACTGCACAAAAGTTTTCGGACCAAGTTTCGCTACTTTTTTCAGCTCTTGCCGACTTTTAAACATCCCTTCCTCTTCCCGATAACGAATAATATTACCGGCGACAGCGGTATTAATTCCCGCCACATAGCCAAGTAGCGCGGCAGAAGCGGTATTCAAATCCACTCCGACATAATTAACTGCCGATTCTACAACCTGAGCCAAATTTTCCGTCAAGCGTTTTTCCGGGATGTCATGCTGATACTGGCCGACTCCCGCAGCCTGAGGAGGTATTTTTACCAGTTCCGCCAGGGGGTCCTGAATGCGCCGACCAATAGAAACAGCACTTCTTTCCGCCGCATCAAGCTTAGGAAACTCCTGGGCAGCCAGTTTGGAAGCAGAGTAGACACTGGCTCCTGCTTCACTCACAATAGTATA
>JAQVXR010000238.1 GCA_028709045.1 Desulfitobacteriaceae bacterium
CCTATTTCGCATTGGCAGCTTCCTTTGTGGCTGTAATCATCTTTGTAAATATCCAAGACAACAGAACCCTTTTGTATTTTGCTCCGATTTACTCATTTATCACCTATCCAATTTTCGGGTTGTTCGGTGGATATATGGCCGAGATGTTCCCGACGGATGTTAGAGCGACGGGTGTAAATAGCATTTATAATCTGGCGCGGATGTGCAGCTTCTGGGGTCCGGCCATGCTGGGTGGTATTGCAGTAGCAACATCATTCTCGGTTGCTATTGGAGCAAGCGCGGTTTTGTATCTGGCCGCAATAATTCCATTAATTTTCTTACCCGAGACGATCAAAAAGCGGGCTTAAATTATGTGCTTTATTCTCCTCAGGGGATTAAAGTTATAGATTCACAACTTCCTCACATTCTTGCGGTAGGGACAAAGTGCGGACCCCTACCGCAATTTTTTTAGTTTGGGATAGATGGGGCTAGAGAATATAAGGGGAGTGACGGTATTCTATTTTTATGAGTTCTACAGCAACGAAATCGGCGGAAGACTGATCGATCAGGCCGGATACTGGTTGGCCTATCTGTTGATAACTCTATTCCTGCAATATGTCGTTTTCGTGAATGCCAAAAAACAGATACTCAATCGGGAGAAGAATAAAAGATAGAGAGAGCAGCCGTGAATGTTTATGTGAGGTCAACGGCTGCTCTATTATATTTAAGCTAAGTTTGAGGTTTTAAACCATTATTTTATATTTAGCCATCTTCCTATATAAGCTGCTGCGTGAGATATTCAGAGCCTTGGCAACATCACTCTTATTATCGCTAAATTTCAACAGATAGTTTCTAATCAGTTGTTCTTCGACATTTTCTTTAGTTGGGGTCTTGTCCCATACCGAAATACTTGAACCAGAAGCAAGGCCTTTTAATTCCTGGGGCAATAAATCGACGCTTAAGGTTTCATTCGGGGATAAGTTAATGGCTCGCTCTACAATATTACTCAATTCCCTGACATTACCGGGCCAATTGTAATTCAATAAAACGTCCAAGACCGCAGGATCAACTTTATTAATCAATTTACCTACCCGGGAAGAGATAGACTTTATGAAGTATTCTAATAAAATTGGGATGTCCCCTTTTCTTTCTCTTAGGGGAGGAATATCAATTGAAAGAACATTTAGCCTGTAATACAAATCATTACGGAAGTGTCGGTCTTTTACTTCCTGGAGTAAATCTTTATTGGTAGCACTAATCAGACGTACGTTAATCGGAATCACATCTCTGCCGCCAACCCGCATGATAGTTTTGTCTTCCAATACCCTTAATAGGGAAGCTTGCAGATCGATCGGCATCTCACCAATCTCATCCAGGAATATGGTCCCCTGATCGGCCAACTCAAATTTACCGGGATGCCCCCCTTTGCGGGCACCAGTAAAGGCCCCTTCCTCATAGCCAAACAATTCGCTGGAAATTAGGTCTCTAGGAATTGCACCACAGTTTATGGTGATAAACGTCTCGCCCTTTCTATCACTGGCGTTATGAATCGCCTGGGCAAACAACTCCTTGCCTGCACCACTTTCACCTAGCAGTAAAATGTTGGAGTTGGTTTCAGCAGCCATTTTAGCCTGTTCAATGACTAATTGAAAGGCGCTGCTTTTTCCTATCAGACTATCAAAAGTTATAGACGCCCTGGGTCTCATAATTTTTTTAACGACATTATGCAGCTCATTTAAAACAATTGCTGTACCAGGTAGTTTGTTTGTATCCCCAAAACATAAAGGAGTGCAGTTTATTAAAAACTTCTTTTTCTCAGTTTGGGTTTTGATTAACACTGTTTCACCGAAAATACGTCTGCCAGCACTTACGATATTCTGTAAATAATTATTGTCCGGTAATACGGTGGCCAAATTGTGACCTATACAATTGTTGCGATCAATTCCCAGCTGGCCGCAAACCGGTTTATTTACATGAATTATTTGATTATTGCTATCCAATGCTATAATACCTTCAGAAATCGATTCCATAACGGTTTCTTTTAGGGCACTGGCAAGTTCTAACTCAGTATAGGCTTTGTGCAATTCAAATTTTCGTTCGATAGCTCGGGCAGCAGAAAAAACCATCCCCAGGGTATGGTTATGGACATACTTGTAAGCGCCGGTTAAATCAAGTACCCCGATAATAACGCCTTCCGGGTTATGAATAGGAGCGGCCGAACAGGTGGAAAGAGCGGCACATTTACAAAAATGTTCATAGCCATAGACTTGAACGGGTTCATCAACTTCCAGCACCAGGCCCACTGCGTTTGTCCCCATTACTTTTTCTGACCAGTTTGATCCTTCGGTAAAATTACTATAATTGGTAAAGGCGCGTTCTGCCTCATCACCAATTATGGTAAGAATAATGCCGTTCTTATCACTTAAAGCCATACAAAAATTATAATTCTTGGTAAAATCACAGATGTCTTGCATTGAGGGAACAGCTAAATCCAATAACTGTTTATTTTCTTCAAGAACTTGCGCAAATTCTTCGGTACTTAGAATATCGGTATTGGTAGGTTTAAATGGGTCTACTCCGTATTGCCTGCTTCTTTCCCAAGATTCACAAATATATTTATTTATATAGATATTTGGATCATTCTCTCCCCGATTTAGCTTTTCCCAGCGACGAATCATTTCAAATCGATTTTGAATACTTTTCATGTTAAACCCTCCGTTTTAGCAGAGCCAAACAATAAATCAATGTTTATATTATACACTAAATTTAAATAATTTGTAGAATATGATCGAAGATTGCCTTTAAAGCACTGAAACATTATAAGTCAGTGCTTTAAAAGCATTAAAGGTGTTAAAATAAAAGTTTACCATTCATACAGTCTCTATATAAATCTCTACCACTCCGGAGGTAGATCTCTTAACTGTTTAAGATAATAGACCGGTCCATCGAGACATATAAACTCGCTGCCGATATTGCATCTGCCGCACTTGCCAATACCGCATTTCATCCGCATCTCCAAAGTCGTTATGACCTGTTCGTCATTGTAGCCCATCTTTTCTAAAGACTGTAAGACAAACTTAATCATGATGGGCGGCCCGCAAACCACAGCTATGGTACCGTTGGGACTGGGGTTTACTTCTTCCAGATAGGAGGGAACAAAAGCTACATGCCCGTCCCAACCTTCTTCCGGATTGTCAATGGTGGTGAATACTTCAGTATTGGGCTGTTGCGGCCACAACTCAAAAAGTTCTTCTTTAAAGCACAGGTCAGCTTTACTGCGGCTGCCGTAGAGTATGGTGATCTTGCCATAGTCTTCCCGGTGCTTGAAACAGTACTTTATAAAGGAACGCAAGGGGGCCAGACCGATGCCGCCGGCTATGAAAA
>JAQVXR010000239.1 GCA_028709045.1 Desulfitobacteriaceae bacterium
AGAGGAATAAGTGTCTTTGAGATAATAGGAGAAGAAGAGGCTCTTTCCGTATTAACGACCCGTGCTTTCGGCGCGGTAAAAAGCTTTAAGGAAATGATGGATTCTTTTATCAGTGAGAAAGACAAATTAACGGTAACCGAATTGGTTCGGGAAATTTGGTCGAAAACAGGCTATGAACGAATGCTGGCTAAAGATCAGTCGGTGGAAGCAGAAAGCCGCTTGGAGAATCTGAAAGAGTTTATATCGGTAACTGAGGATTTTACCCAAAGCGAGGAAGAAGCCACTTTGGAAAACTTTTTGGCGCAAGTTTCTCTCGCTACGGATATGGATAATTTCTCAGAAAGCGATGACTGTATTACTCTGATGACTTTGCACACTGCCAAGGGGCTGGAATTTCCTGTTGTATTCCTGGTGGGAATGGAAGAAGGAGTCTTTCCTCATGGCCGGGCAATGCTTGATAACGAAGAAATGGAAGAGGAGCGGCGTCTTTGCTATGTAGGCATGACCAGAGCAATGAAACGGCTTTATTTAACCCGTGCCTATCAACGCATGCTCTGGGGACGCACCCAGCATAACACTGAATCCAGATTTATTGGGGAAATCAGCCCGGAACTCCTTACAGACAATCTGAACGGTGCCCAAAAAGACAGCAATGAAAAAATGGAAATAAAGAAGCCTTCCCCGGTGAAACGGGAGGGGATGTTGATCAACTTGGGAGATAAAGTGGAGCATGCCAAGTTTGGCATCGGAGTGGTAGTAAAAACTAAAGGCGCGGGAGAAAAGATGGAAGTGAGCGTGGCATTTCCCGATCAGGGGATCAAAGATTTCTTAGTTAAATATGCTCCCATCAAAAAGATCTAGCGAGCCCAACCTTTTGGAGGTGATTCTATGGATAAAGATGAGGCAAAAAAGAGACTGGCAGAGTTAAGAAATGAGATAGTAGAGCACAACAAAGCATATTATGTAATGGACAGGCCTAAAATTTCCGATGCCCAATATGACAAGCTGCTCAGGGAATTGATTAAGCTGGAAGAAACATATCCGGATCTCGTTACTCCCGATTCACCTTCCCAACGGGTAGGAGGAAAACCGGCACAAGGTTTTCGTACTATACGCCATCGTGCGCCTTTACTGTCATTGGGGAACGCATTTAACCCCGGGGATTTGCAGGCTTTTCACCGCCGGGTAACAGAGGCCGTCGGAGACGTTGAATATGTGGTGGAATTTAAAATTGACGGACTGACCGTTGCTCTCGTTTATCAGGACGGTTTGTTGGTATCAGGCGCTACCCGGGGGGATGGAGAAATAGGCGAGGATATTACCCAAAATTTAAAAACCATTCCTACAGTGCCTCTGAAACTGAAGAGTTCCATCAATCTGGAAGTGCGGGGAGAGGCATTTATGCCCAAGAAGGCTTTTCTTAAATTGAACGAAGAAAGAGAAGAAGCCGGGGAATCAGTATTTGCCAATCCGAGAAATGCTGCAGCCGGTTCCCTGCGCCAGCTTGACCCTAAGGTTGCTGCCTCCCGTCAGCTACAAGTGTTTAGCTATCAAGTGCTTTATTCCCCTGAGATAGATTTGGCAGAACATGAAAAAGCTTTGGAGTTTTTAGAAGAACAGGGGTTTCTCGTTAATCCCCAGAGGCTCGTCAGCCGGAGCATGGAAGAAGTGATTCAGTATATCGAGAACTGGACGGAAAAAAGACACCAACTTCCTTATGAAATTGACGGCATGGTCATTAAAGTCAACAGCTTAACCCAACACCGCCAACTAGGTGCCACTGCCAAGGCGCCCCGCTGGGCGATCGCTTATAAGTTTCCCGCCGAGGAGGCAGAAACACAAATCATAGACGTGGAATTAAATGTAGGGAGGACAGGGGTACTCACTCCGACCGCAGTTTTGGCTCCCGTCAGGCTGGCAGGGAGTACCGTGAGCAGGGCTACCCTGCATAATGAAGATAATATTCGCGATAAGGATATTAAAATTGGTGATGTTGTTTTAGTGCATAAAGCAGGGGATATTATTCCCGAAGTGATTAAGGTGCTCAAGGAAAAACGGACGGGCAGTGAAAAGGACTTTTCCATGCCGGAAATATGCCCGGAGTGTGGTTCTCATGTTGTTCGTTTCTCGGGAGAGGCTGCCCATCGGTGTACCGGGGGAGCATGCCCGGCCCAACTCAGGGAAAGTGTGATCCACTTTGCTTCCCGGGATGCCATGGACATTGAAGGATTAGGGCCGGCAGTGGTGGGGCAGCTTTTAGCCGCTGGGTTAATAAAAGATGTGGCGGATTTGTATTATCTTAACCGGGAGCAGCTTTTGGGATTATCCCGGATGGGGGAGAAGTCGGCGCATAATTTAATTACTGCCATTGAAAAAAGCAGGGAAAACTCCTTAGCCCAGCTGATTTTTGCCCTAGGAATTCGATTTGTCGGTGCCAAAGCAGGAAAGCTTTTGGCTCATCACTTGGGCAGTCTGGAAAGGGTTATGTCTGCCTCAGAGGAGGAGCTTACTTCCATCCCGGAAATTGGCATTAAAATGGCAACGAGTATTAGAGCTTATTTTCAGGAGGAACAGAATAAACAAATTATCGAAAAACTAATTAAAGCCGGAGTTAATACTCAGCATAAAGGAAAAGAGGTTGAAACTAGTTTTACAGGAAAAACCTTTGTTCTCACCGGAACCCTGCCAAATCTTTCCCGTAAGGAAGCTCAATCTTTAATTGAAGAACAAGGGGGCAAGGTGACAGGAAGCGTAAGTAAAGCGACAAATTTTGTTGTGGCGGGCGAGAATCCCGGTTCCAAATATGATAAGGCCGTTTCCCTGAACATTCCTATTTTAGATGAGGAAAAATTGCTTGTTCTTCTCAAAGGTTAAGAGGGAGGGGAGCGTGAAAACTTAAATATCTTGGAGAATATAAATTTTATCCTTAAGCCTCGACGGCTTAGGGATTTTTTATGTCACTCTTTCATATTTTGGTAAAGGAGAATGTTGAGGAGGATTCTTTTTGAAGTGCCCTGCCGGAATAATGAAGGGCTGGAACCTTGGGCAACTTGGCTGGTGGAAAAAGTAAGGGAGAAAAAGCACATGGATAAAAGGGTTTTTTTAAAGGACACGAAAGGAAAAATTATTGCCCAGGATGAAGCTGTTTGGCCTCTAGTCAAGGAGGCACTGCACTTAGGGAAGGTTATTGCTGTAAAGGGTTTAGGCGGTTATCACCTGTGTTGTGATGCTTTAAATGCAGAAGCAGCAGCGACTTTACGTTCTCGGAAAGTAAGATGGGATAAGCCCTTTGCCGTAATGATGCCGGACTTGGAAACGGTAAATATTTTTTGTCGTCTGGACGAAGATGAGAA
>JAQVXR010000240.1 GCA_028709045.1 Desulfitobacteriaceae bacterium
CCCCGATCACTCGTTCCTGAGCCGCTGTTAAAGGAAATGGGAGGATTTCTTTAAATTTATTCCAGGCGCTTTCATCTTTTTTATGTTTAATTCCCTTTTCTTTCGTTCTCGAGGCGCCTGCTAATACTCCCAACTGCAGTAAGAGCAGTTCTTCAAAGGCCAGCCTGTGCCGGGCTGCCCTTTGTTCCTCCGGCGAGCCGGGAAAGTGCATTGCCCTAAGAGCGTCCTTTTTTTCCATCAAACAGTATTTCTCACGTAAAGAAATAGGGAGACACTCGGTAACATTTGCTGTATATTTTTCTACGGCTGCATAAATTATTTTTCGGATTACTTTTTGGGGGAGATTTCCTGTAGTACGGTAAACAGGTACGATCCGAGAACCTGCCAAAGAATCCTCTCCCTCTACGACCTCAAAATCCTGCACCATTATTTCTGTTTGGGCAAACCTTTTTTCAATTTTACCGTGAACAATAATCTCGTCTCCCGACTTAAGCTGTTTTTTTAGGTACTGCTGGTTAAACCATACCGCCCAAACTCCTCCCGTCTCATCAGTAAGCCGGGTTTTCAAAATGGATAACCTGGGACGAGGCTTAAATTCTTCCCATTGGGTAACTCGCCCCCGTACTGTTTCCACCTGCCCCGGCAAAAGCTCTATAATCTTCTTCAGCATGCGCCGGTCCTCATAACGCCAAGGATAGTATTCCAAAAGATCCTGCACTGTTCTCACGCCAATTTTGTGAAAGAGTTCATCCCGCTTTGGCCCCACATTTTTCAGATACTGGACAGGAGTAACCAAATTAGAAGTATGGGCTGTTTTTGGCTTCCCTTGGGTAAGCCGGGGAAAAGATCCGGGATCGATTCCCTCCAGAAGAAGAGAAATTTTCCTTAGTGTCCCCCTTCGTTCTGCGATAGTTTCATCCCGGTAATGCTCGGCCAAACTCTTTATTTCGATTAACTGCTGCTTTAAAGAAGGCTCACTGATTCGAGGGAGAACCTTAGTCAGCGTACCGACAAAATAATTGGAAAAACCCCCGAACACGGCGGCATTTGTCAATCCAAGCTTTTCTTCTTTTTTAATTGTCTTTGTTAACTCTTTTAAAATTTTTTCCATAATTACACCATGTCTTAAACTAGAAAACCCCTTTTAGTTTTTCTCCTAAAAGGGGAGCGTTTCCTTCTATTCAATGGAAATAAGATAATAGTATAAGGGCTGTCCACCATAATGAATTTCTACTTCTAAATCCGGAAAGGAATCAGCAATCTTTTCCGAGAGCATTTCTGCTTCCTCTTCACCGACATTATTACCAAAAAATAAGGTTATCAATTCATCGTTGGGTCCGACCATTAATCCTACCAGTTTTTGCACCACTTCGTTTACATCTTGTCCCAACACTTTAATCTCACCGTTAAAAAGGCCGAGAATATCGTCTTCTTTAATTTCCAAACCGTTATAAGAAGATGCCCGCACAGCAAAGGTCACCTCGCCGGTCTTCACATGGGCAAATGCTTTTACCATCTTATCCACATTATCTTCCAGCGGCTGAGCCTCTTCAAAAGCCAGCATAGCAGCCATACCCTCAGCTAAAGATTTGGTCGGTACCACACCCACAGGCTTTTCTGCCAAGGACTGGGCTTGCTGAGCAGTAAGAACGATATTGCTGTTGTTGGGTAAAATTATTACCTGTTTCGCCCGCACACTGTTAATTGCTTTAACCAAATCCTCTGCACTAGGGTTCATAGTTTGCCCCCCGCTGATGATTTTCGCTGCTCCTAGGCTGGAGAAGATTTGCGCCAATCCTTCCCCTGCTGCCACCGCCACCACGGCACAATCAATAACGTCGGTCTCTTCATGCAAATCAAGTGTTTCCCGGTGTTGTTCCTTCATATTGTCAATTTTTATATCATGAAGGGTACCGTAGGAAACGGCACGTTCCAGCACCACCCCGGGATGATTGGTATGAACATGAATTTTGATCAACTGCTCTGTGCCCACTACCAGCAGAGAGTCACCCTTGTCCACTAAAAAAGACTTGATTTCTTCAAGGGGCAGGTTATCCCCTTTGATAATAACCTCGGTGCAGTATTGAAATGTAATATCTTTTAAATCTCTCGCCTTTTCTTCAAAGACAGGTTTTGCCGGTACAGCCACTTGATTAAAAACCAGTTCACCCAAAATCCCCTTCAGGCCGCCCTCAAAAATCATCAGAAAGCCTTTGCCGCCGGCATCAACTACTCCTGCCTGCTTTAAAACCGGAAGCTGATTAGGGGTATTATCCAGCGCTTTTTGCCCTTCATAAAGAGCAAAAGCCATCACTTCTTTAATATCTTTCGTTGTTTTTGCTTTTTGGATGCATCCGGCAGCTACAGCTTTACTAACTGTTAAGATCGTTCCTTCTACCGGCTTCATCACTGATTTATAAGCCAGTTCCACGCCTTTCTGCAGAGCATAGGCAAAGTCGTCTGCCGAAAGGATTTTTTTATTCCCCACCCCTTGGGCAAAACCCCGAAAGAGCTGGGAGAGGATTACTCCGGAATTTCCCCGGGCGCCCATTAAAGCCCCTGTGGAAACAGCACCAGCGACCTCCGGCACCGTATTCAGTCCGGCAATATCCTTGACTGCCGAATTCATCGTCAAAGACATATTAGTACCTGTATCCCCATCTGGTACAGGAAAAACATTTAATGCATCAACAGAATCTTTGTTTGCAGTTAAAAAACTGCAGCCTCCGGAAAAAAATTGGATTAAGGAAGCCGCAGTCAACTTAGTCAGCTCCAACTTTTGTACCTCCCTCAGTCAACCACTCGCACACCCTGAATATTGACCTGGACATGATCAACCGGTAACCCTGCAAATTTTTCTACTGTATACTTGACTTTGTTCATCACGTTATAAGCTATTTCCGATATCTTTGTTCCATAACCAACGATGATAAAGACATTAATCTGCAGACGGTCATTCTTAAGGTTAACCTGAACCCCTTTACTCAAGGCTTCCCTGCCTAGTAATTCTACTATCCCGTCTTTAATTTTTTGGGAGGCCATACCTACTATTCCGTAACACTCCGTTGCTGCAATACCCGCCAAAGTAGCTATTACTTCCTGGGAAACAATAATTTTTCCTATATCGTTGGTTATTATCCTGTTCATATTATGCACCTCCCGATAATTATTTTTATTATATGCCTATGTCCAGGCGCGAAAAAGAGAATAATAAACTACAAATTTAGTTTCGACACAATTTACCACTTACCTGCTCCAACTTTATTTTATCATTTTTCCAAGAATAATCAAATAGACCTTGCCAGTCCAGATTGGTTTTGATAAAATACTATAAGGTGTTTACGGTAATATC
>JAQVXR010000241.1 GCA_028709045.1 Desulfitobacteriaceae bacterium
AGGGGGACAAGAGAAGGTTTTAAAGGTACGATTTTATGTCCTGCTTCCTTGGCCATCCGGTATCCATCTCCGGTGGAACCTGTGCCCGGATAAGAAGATCCCCCCGTTGCTAAAATTACCGCATCTGCCGGAATCTTTTTTCCCTCTGACCTAATTCCCTTAATTGTTTTCTCCTCTATAATCAATCCCTGGACACTGTGATTAAAGAGAATGTCAACACCCATACTTCTTAAATATTTTTCCAATACAGCTACTACGTCCGAGGCCTGATCCGTTACCGGGAAAACCCTTCCTCCCCGTTCCACCTTAGTGGGTAACCCTAGTCTTTGAAAAATTTCTATAACATCTCTATTGGAAAGTTGATTAAACACACTGTAAAGAAAAGCCCCATTGCCGGGAATATTTTTAATGATTTCGGGCAAAGGAGCAATATTGGTCAGGTTGCAGCGTCCTTTTCCCGTAATTAAAATTTTCTTTCCCAGTCTCTTGTTCTTTTCGACAATAGTAACTTGCGCACCGTTTTCTCTGGCTGTCATTCCGGCAAACATGCCGGCGGCACCCCCTCCAACGATCGCTACACGCTTTGGCAAGGAAAGGGTCATCTTTTTATCACCCTGTTTGTTAAAGTGCCAATCCCGTCAATAGTCACCGAAACTTCATCTCCCGGACTGACAGGAGAAATCCCCGAAGGAGTACCTGTAATAATCACATCTCCCGGAAGCAGCGTCATGATTTTACTCAAATAACTAACCAGGTATGGCACATCAAATATCAGATTTCCAGTATTAGAGGCTTGTTTAGTAACACCGTTAACGATACAGGTTATATTGAGCCCGCCCGGAGATATTCCTGATACGATCCATGGACCAAGGGGCATAAAGTTATCAAATGATTTAGAGACCGTCCATTGCCCATCTTTAGGCTGAAGGTTTCTCGCAGTGACATCATTTGCACAGGTATAACCCAAAATATAATCCTCGGCCATTTCCGCTTCTATATTTTTAGTCCTTGCTTTAATAACAACAGCCAGCTCCGCCTCATAATCCAACCTAGTGACAAAAGAATTTGGATATACTATATCTTCTTCCGGTCCGATCACGCTTGTTGACGGTTTCATAAAAATAACAGGCCATTTAGGAATCTGCAGATTCACTTCTTCGGCATGATCACGGTAATTAAGCCCCACACACAAAATTTTACTTGGCTCGCAAGGAGCCAGTAATTTTATATCATTTAAAGAATATTTTTCCGGCAACAAACTATAGTCTGCATAAATCGAACCTTGGATTGGCTGTATTGTTCCGCCTTCTAAAATCCCATATAATACTTTATCCTTTAATCTAAATCTGACAAAGTTCATACTTTTGTATTCTCCCCTTTGTCCACCAACTAATATTCTATCCCTTTTCTACTCCCAATTCCTATTTGATAAGGATGCTTAATCTCTTTCATTTCAGTAACCAAATGTGCCTTTTCAATTATTTCCGTTGGCGCGTTTCGGCCTGTTAAAATCAGTTCTACGTATTCCGGCTTCTTCTCAATAAACTCCAACACTTCTTGAACGGTTAGCAATTCAAAAAACAAAGCGTTATTGATTTCATCAAGTATTAAAATATCCGTCTTTGGATCAAGCATCACTTTTTCAGCATGGTTAAGTGCATCATGGGCTAGAGCAATGTCTTCGGGCTTTGCACCACTGCGATGAATAAACCCTTCCCGTCCATAGGAATACACCTCAACCTCCGGGCTCAAACGTTTTAAACCGGGTATTTCACCATAGTATTTCCCGGTTTTCATAAACTGAATAATAATAACCTTGAACCCATGTCCGGCCGCCCTTACAGCAAGGCCGAAAGCCGCTGTGCTTTTCCCCTTTGCATTTCCTGTATATACTTGGATTAGCCCTTTCTCTAATTTCTTATTTTTCAATTTTATCCCTCCCCCTTACAACTAATTCAATATTATATCAGTAACTTCCTCTCATGGTAAATAATTTCTCAAGGCCAGATAACTTTGGTTGACCCGCAAATGGCGCAGGTATCAAAGTACTGTCGAGGATTCTCAAAAACACGCTGAGACAATTGATTATGGACCCCTAAATTCTCTAAATAGGACAGTTCCTCTCCCTCAAACTGACCTGTTAATGCAGAAAGCACCCCGTTGGCCCATGGTGTGATATTGGGAACTCGGCTACTGGCAAAACTGATTTCATTTCCGCACCTTTGACACTTTGGCATCCGTACCACCTCTTCATTATTGTTTGCTTCTCTTTTGCATATTAACCCCGGTTTTATCCTATGCTAATGATGGAAAAACTATAAAGGAAGTGATAGAATGGGCACTCGAATTGCAGTAATTGGTGTATTTACAAGTTACCCTCAATCAATCAAATCGTTAGAAAAAATTGATGCCAAACGGCTGGCCAACAGTGAGATTTCCGTTGTAAAAACACTGTCTGATAGATTTCGTGCAGAAATGGCTCAGGAACTCTTTCCACTGGAAGAATTAGAAGGTGTTTTAGTATCGGCCGGTACAATTGAACTACCGGATTTTGGTAAAACAGCAGCAGGCGGTCCATTGGCCCAAATATTGCAGAAACAACCGGAGCATGGAATAACCCGAGCATTAATGCATTATGGCCTATCAGAAACGGAAGCAAACTTTTTTAGTAAAAAAGTCGGAGAGGGAAAAACCCTTGTCCTTTGTGAAACCAATAACGAAAAAGCTAACCAACTAGCTAATATTCTTGAAGAAGCAGGGGCACAGCATGTGGAAAAATGGAATAAAAACCTGGATAAACCTATGTACCCGAACCATTAACAAAAATTAAATAGCAAGCAGAATCCTTGCGGATTTTGAAAAAGGGTTTTAAATCTTATGCTTTCACGGAGCTTCAGGCAAAGTATTGTGTGCCGGCTACTAAAAAGGATTAGCGCAAACTCGCATATGCGAGGATAAGCGCTAATCCTCTTCTTTTTGCAACTACACTTTTTCCAACCTCTACAATCGGCTCCAACACTTAAATAACTATTCCTGTATAATTAGAAAGACAGATGTGGCTTCCATTGTTTACTTAGGACTTTAGTTTTGTCTCTTTAATTTCTTTAATTTTTCCACTTCATGTGGGTGTAAATAGCGCCACTTACCAGGTTTCAACCGTTCTAAAGTAAGAAATGCAAAGGCTACCCTCTTCAGTCTCAAAACAGGGTATCCCAAGGCATCAAACATTCTTTTTACCTGACGGTTTTTTCCCTCATGTACAGCTATTTCAATGAGGGCATTTCCTCCCTGAATTTTTTTTAGAATAACCCTGGCCGGAGCGGTTTTGCCGTCTT
>JAQVXR010000242.1 GCA_028709045.1 Desulfitobacteriaceae bacterium
ATGGCATGCATCGGTCGGATGCTAAACCTCGACATCTGTTTTTTCCGGAGAGTACGGTTGTCTGCCGTTAGGCAAAATGTCTGATCCGCAACATACAAGCTCTAATTTTCGCGACTGGGGGGATATGGTGGTTTTAGTGACCAGATAATATCCTTCCCCGGATATGCGTGTTGATATTGTTGCGGCTTTCCTGGCCGCGTTGGCGCGTGATCCCCGATCTCCCTCGCAAAGCAGTTTTAAACATATGGTGTACGGGCTGCGCTATTATTATCGCTAATTGGGTATGAACCGTGAAGCCATTGCCTTGCCTTCACTTAAAAAAGATTCGAAGCTGCCCGTCATACTGAACCGTAAATAACTGAAAGAGTTGTTCGCGGCACCCACGCTGCTCAAACAACGGGTCGTGCCGACCGCTCAGAGTCCTATTTATTATGTGCCGAATTTCATTCATTCATTCATTCGCTCTTCTACATCCATACTATGGTGGAGTATTCTTATTATTTCCACTTTTTTCTCCGACTTCTTGTATCTGTAAAATACCAAATGTGACTTAACCTTTGTATACCTGTAGTTTTTTCTTATGTGGTCAGCATTTTTTTCAGATAAAGGATGTTCTGTGATATATTCAATCTCGTCAAGAAGCAAATTAAAATATCGATCAGCCTGTTCAACTGACCAGGATTCAATTGTGTATAGCCAAATATTTTCAATATCCTCAAATGCTTTTTCGCTTATTTCAAATTTCATTGTGCAGGTATTTGGTGTGAAGATTGGAAAGTGCTTTTTCTCTGTCAAAATTGCTAATCATTCCCGATTCTTCTCCTGCTTTCAACTCATTTACAAGAATTTTTGTCTTGTTCTCTTGTTGTTCAAACAACCGTAAAGCTGTTCTTACGACTTCACTTGCAGATGCAAACTTACCTGATTTAACTTTCTCGTTTATTAAATTCTCGAAATATTCGCCGAGTAAAATTGATGTATTCTTTGCCATAATTGTTTATACTTAATTGTTTTTGCCGCAATACCAATTATTGGTATTGCGGCAAATTATTTCTTCATTTAAATTTGGCGGCACACAACGGTTAAATGTATGAAACGCTGGTGATTGCGGGCTTTGTTACTGTCTGCCGTTGTAAAAGCTGGTGCGGGGCAGAATATTTCAAATAACCACTTAAACCCCAATGTCTTATACATGATGTTGAAATAAACCTGTTTACGTGGGTAGTATTTGACAAAAGTACGTTATTCTTCATATATTCATGGCTCAATTTTGTCCCAAGTTCCACCAGCAAGTCCGCAACCAATTCTCGGCATATGCACTGTTGTTTTTTTGTCAATGGCGAATTGTCCAACTTTTTCAAGTCCTAACAAAATTGCGTCATAACGAATTGGTGCGTTACCATTTTTATAAACTTCAATTTGCCGAAGTACTTCTCCGTCCTGATTTGTTTCAAAGTAATAGTCACAAGTTCCCCAACCTTCGGTTTTTTCTGTCCGAGGTTCGTCAAAATGTCCTTTATAATATTGTGTCGTCATAGGGTTGCCAATACGATGTTATGTGGAGTTCTGTTTTTCATTACCACTCGTCAAATTCATGAAATTCAAAGTCTTTTTCTTTTATTGATTTTTCATAATCTGTCGCTTCTTTGTATGCTTCATCTACAATGTTTTTGTTGTCATACCAAATGTCTTCTGCTAGATAACAACAAACTCCATTTGTTAACTCTGTTAATATAGCACTTGTCATTGAGACGAAACGAAGTTCAAATGTGTCGCCTGAATGCCAAACAAAAGTTACTACTTTATTACAGTCTTTAAGTCGCTTTTCAATTTCAGGTTTTGCAAATTCAACGTCAGGTTGTTTCTTCCCAAATAATTTGTCAAAGAATGAAAGTTTTGGCTTTAAATCGTCTTTGGCTTTCTGCAAATCAAAATCGTCAATATAAATTTCAAAACCACTTTTAAAGTCTTTGTCTTTTAATTTGTCGAAGTAAGGATTTTTTAATCGGAATTTGAAAGGCACAAAACCTGTGTCGTTCTCTTGGTCAAGTTTAAAGTCAGGATGGACTTCAACGACCATATCAAAGTCGTTAAGTCGTCTTATAATTTTCGGAACCAAGTCAATCGAAAGATTTTTGCAATATACGTTAAGGTCTAAACTCATTTTCTGTTTATCGTTTTGTGTGTCGTCTTAAAATGCCACTAACGGTCGAGTGTATGTGCCGTAAGGGATTGAGGGATTTAAAATCTGTCAAATTTCGGTGAAGTTTGAGCGGGCTACAATGCTTGAATACCCGCTGACCCCCTTATGGCATATACACTTTGTGTGCGCCCTGCATGAGCAGCGCGCGCCTGCTGGGAGCAACAGTAAAATTACAAATAATTTTGGTTAAATAATGCTCCAGGCAGGTGTATTTTTCCAGAGGGTGTAAGTTCCTCATGGACGGAGTCGTGTCCGAAGCATTAGCAAGTCGCAAGCTGGTTGTTGGTGACGACAGCAGTCAAGGAAGCGAGACTGCAAAATCCGGTACTGACTAACAGGAACGGTATATAAGGTATATCTGTTTTGGGTAAGCAACTACATCTTTGTAACGCCCAAAAGGTAATTTGTGGACAGGTATGTAGATACCGCATGGCAAGTGTTCAGGAAAAACTCAAAGATATTGATGCTTGGGTGCGTAATCGGTTGCGATGCTGTATCTGGAAACATTGGAAGAAACCTGAACGAAGACGGAAAAACCTGATACGTTTGGGTGTAGGCGTTGAACATGTATACAGTAACAGCTGTAGCCGTATGGGTACATGGGCGGTTGCCTGTAGCCCTATTCTGAAAACCAACATCACGGTGGAACGCCTTCAACAACGCGGTTATGAATCCATGTTTATCTATTATCAGAAGATTGCTCCATTTCTTAACGAACCGCTGTTTATGTGAACCGTATGTACAGTGAAGTGAAAGGCTCTCCCCATCAGTTGCTGCTGGCGGGGCAGCCTACTCGATTAGCGGCTGACCATTTTATTTAAATATTCTGTCAATATGTTCTATTTTACTAATTATCATCTGTCAATTTAAGTAAGCCGGTAGAAGTTCCAAACCATTTAACTCCCTCTTTATCAATTACAATAGCCATAACTTGTGAGCCCCCGAAGGCAGCATAATTTGTCCAATTTGAGCCATCAAATTTAGATACTCCGTAATCACTACCTATCCAAATATCATCTGAAGCACCAATTGCAATAGCATGTATATTACTATTTGGTAGTCCATCTTTGGTAGTATACATTGTCCATTTTAAAGAAGTTGTATCATCTACTTCGTTTTTTT
>JAQVXR010000048.1 GCA_028709045.1 Desulfitobacteriaceae bacterium
CATCCAGTCCATGACCAATACCGATACGGCGGATGTAGAGGCCACTGTAGCCCAGATCAAAAGGCTTGAAGAGGCCGGTTGTGATATCATCCGGGCGGCGGTGCCTGATAAAGAGGCGGTAGCAGCATTGCCCCCCATTATTTCCCGCATCAACATCCCCCTGATTGCCGATATTCATTTTGACTACCGCTTGGCATTAGGTGCTGTTGAAGCAGGGGTGGCGGGACTGCGTCTCAACCCGGGAAATATCGGGGGAAAAGAGCGGGTGCAGAAAGTAGCCGATGCCTGTCGGAAAAAGGGTATTCCCATTCGCATTGGCGTCAATGCCGGTTCCTTGGAAAAAGCCCTTTTGGAGAAATACGGGCGTGCTACGCCGGAGGCTCTGGTGGAAAGTGCCTTAGGACATGTCGGAATGCTGGAAGAAGCCGAGTTTTATGATATAAAAATATCCTTGAAAGCATCTTCCGTCCCGGTTATGATTAAAGCATACCAATTGTTGGCGGAAAAAACGGAATACCCCTTTCATTTAGGGGTGACGGAGGCGGGAACGCCTAAAAGAGGCAGTATCAAGTCCGCTGTGGGGATCGGCGCTCTTTTGGCTCAAGGGATCGGCGATACCATCAGAGTTTCCCTGACAGGGGATCCGGTGGAAGAAATTTTTGTGGCAAAAGAAATCCTCTCCGCTTTGGGCTTAAGAAAAGAAGGCATAGAGTTTATTTCCTGTCCCACCTGCGGACGGACAAAGATCGATCTCGTGAAAATTGCCGCCCAGGTGGAGGACAAACTCTCCCGCTATCATATTACCAAACCGTTGACTGTTGCCGTAATGGGCTGTGTGGTTAACGGCCCCGGGGAAGCCCGGGAAGCGGATTTTGGCATTGCCGGGGGCGTAGGCAAAGGCCTATTGTTCAAAAAGGGAGAAATAATTGCCAAGCTCCCTGAGGAAAAGCTGGTAGATGCTTTGGTCCATGAGGTATTAATTAATGCAGGAGTATCCCGATAAGATGATGAACTTATAATTTGATTTTTCATTCATATTGTAGGAGGAGTATAGATGAGAGCGTCCCAATTGTTTGCACCCACCCTGCGGGAAGTACCGGCAGAAGCGGAAATAGTCAGCCACCAGTTGATGATGCGTTCGGGCATGATCCGCAAAACTGCCTCCGGAGTTTATACATATATGCCCATTGCATGGCGGGTCATGAAAAAAATTATGAATATTATCAGAGAAGAAATGGATGCCGAAGGCGGCCAAGAATTAATGATGCCGGGTGTCCAGCCGGCGGAATTATGGCTGAAGTCCGGCCGCTGGGATGTTTATGGAGAAGAATTATGGCGACTGAAGGATCGGCACGGCCGGGACTTCTGCTTAGGCCCCACACATGAAGAAGTAATAACCACCATTGTGGCTGGGGATGTTAAGTCTTACCGGGATCTACCCTTGAGGCTTTACCAGATTCAAACCAAATACCGGGACGAGCGCCGTCCTCGCTTTGGATTGATGCGCGGCCGGGAGTTTATTATGAAAGACCTTTACTCTTTTGACCGGGATGATGCCGCCTTGGAAGAGAGCTATCAGGCCATGTATCGGGCTTATACCAATATCTTTACCCGCTGCGGCCTAAAGTTTCGCCCGGTGCAGGCAGACAACGGGGCGATCGGCGGTACGGCGAGCCATGAATTTATGGTCCTTGCCCAGTCCGGGGAAGCGGAAATTCTCTATTGCAGCGAATGCCGCTATGCCGCCAGCGCAGAAATTGCCCAGTCCGGTTCCGACCAGGAATCTAATAAAGAAGAAGCAAAGAATCGGGAAGAAGTATATACTCCCGACTGCAAGACCATTGATGATTTAGCCGGATTCCTGAAAATTTCTCCTGAGAAAACCATTAAAGCCCTCTGCTACAAAGCGGATGATGAGTTGGTCCTTGTTTTGATCCGGGGAGATCGGACGGTTAATGAGATCAAGCTGAAAAACGCCCTGGCTTGTCTGGATCTTCAGATGGCTACTGATGAGGATATCACTCGGGTAATGGGTTCTTCCATGGGTTTTGTCGGCCCGGTGGGCTTAAAAGGTGTGAAAATACTGGCCGACCTGGAAGTGCCCAATATGACCAACGGCGTCTGCGGAGCCAATAAAAAAGACTATCATTTGATCAATGTCAATCCGGATCGGGATTTTTCTATAGACCAAACAGCCGACCTGCGTCTTGCAAAGGCAGGGGAGCCCTGCCCGGAATGTGGCGGCAAACTTCTTTCCGCCCGGGGAATTGAAGCAGGACAGATCTTTAAGCTGGGGAATAAATACAGCAAATCCATGGGAGCCAAATACTTGGATGAAACAGGCCGGGAGCAGTTGATGGTAATGGGCTGCTACGGTATCGGCGTTGGACGGACAATGGCGGCTGCCATTGAGCAAAATTTTGATGATGACGGTATTATCTGGCCGATATCGATCGCACCCTATCATGTTGTGGTGGTTCCGGTGAGCGACCGTTCGGAGGAACAGGTCCAGGTTGCGGAAAGCATTTACTTGAAGCTTATTAATAAAAAGGTAGAAACTGTTTGCGATGACCGCAAGGAGCGGCCCGGGGTCAAATTTAAAGATGCCGACCTAATTGGTTACCCTCTGCGCATTACCGTTGGTTCAAAAACGCTGGCAGAGGGAAAAGTTGAGGTCAAAGTAAGGTCTACCGGTGAAGTCCATCTGGTGGAGGTGGGAAAAGCGGCAGATTTTGCCGAACAATTATTGAAAGAGCTGTAGTCAGGTATCGCTATCATGTTCTTTACAAAAGAAACTAAGAATATACTAACTATGTCTGCCGTGTATAGGAGGGAGGAAATGATATGTCTATTTCTGCGGTTATTCCTGCCTACAACGAAGAACATACCATAGCCGACATCGTTACTGTACTAACAATGGTTCCGGAGATCAAAGAAATTATTGTAGTAAGTGACGGTTCCTGTGACAATACCCCTGATGAAGCCCGACGGGCGGGAGCAAGGGTGTTTGAGCTTGCGCAAAACATGGGTAAAGGCGGAGCAATGATGATTGGCGCCAATGTGGCCAGATATGACATCATCCTTTTCCTTGATGCGGATCTGGTAGGGCTTACTACCAATCATGTCAGGAGTTTGATTTACCCTATCATATTCAATGAAGCGGAGATGACCATCGGGATCTTTGAGGGAGGTCGTTTTGCCACTGACCTTGCTCAGATGGTTGCCCCTTATCTCTCCGGTCAAAGGGCGCTACGCAGGGAACTGTTGACGGAAATGAATAATCTGGAAGCCAGCAGGTTTGGGGTGGAAGTTGCCCTCACTTGGTATGCGGAGAAGCATCATGTTCGGGTGAAAGAAATAGAGCTTTCCGGTATGACCCATGTAATGAAGGAAGAAAAGCTGGGCTTAGCCAGGGGTTTGGCTGCCCGGATGAAAATGTACTGGGAAATTGCCAAAGTGGTGAAGAGAAATATTCACCACTAATTTCAAGGACCCCGGTTTTGAGGTGTTGCATTTTGGATAAGTTTAAGACGATGATTGACGCTAGTGGTCTCCCCAGGGAGACCAAAGCTGTTTTCAGAGAGATGAAAATTAAAAAAATCGAAGTGGACCAAAAGAATTCTAGCTGCTGCCTTCACTTGGAATTGGTGCGGCCCCTCTCCTCAAAGGAGGAGGAGGGCTTCCGGGCGCTTATTAAGGAAAATCTCCCCGGTGCCAGGGAAATAACACTGGCTCTTTCCGTCCAACCCGGAAAATTCTCACTGGATGAGTTTTTTAACCGCCGGCGGGAAACCTTGATCGATGAACTTGATCAGGAAATTTCCGGCGTCAAAAGTTGGCTGGCGGTGGCGGAGTGGACCCTCAAGGGGGAAAGTTTGGTGCTTTTCCTCCCCCATCGTCTTGGGGTGGATGTCTTAGCCCAAAAAAGGGTGCCTGATTTTTTAGAAAGAAAGGTGCAGGAACAGTTTGGCCGGCATATCACCGTTACCCTGGATGTTGCCGAGGATATCACAAGGGAAACGGAACAAGAAGTGGAAATCATCGACCGGGAACAGCTGACCGGACTTACCCCGGAGCCTAAAGAAAAAAGTGCTCCCAATGTCAGGCCGCCGGATATCATCATGGGCAAACGAATCAAAGGCGAGCCCGCTCCCTTGGAGACAGTTATTGAAGAAGAAAAAAGTGTCGTCATTTCCGGACAGGTTTTTGGCCTGGAAACCAGGGAATTAAAATCCGGGCGCAAGCTGATCATTTTTAATCTCACAGATTATACCGATTCCATCGGGGTAAAAATATTTGCCAACGAAAAGACACCGGAAACGGTGTTTCAAGAGTTAAATAACGGTATTTGGATCAAGGTGCGCGGCCCCGTCCAGACAGACCGTTACTCCCAGGAACTGACGCTCATGGCCTACGACATAAATGCCGCTTCTGTGCCTCAACGAGAGGACCTAGCGGCGGAAAAAAGGGTGGAACTCCACCTCCACACTAAAATGAGTGCCTTGGACAGTGTGGTCGATACGAAAAAAGTGATAACCCTCGCGGCCAAATGGGGCCACAAAGCGATTGCCATTACCGACCACGGTGTGGTGCAGGCCTTTCCCGATGCATATGATCTGGGACAGAAATTAGGCATAAAAATAATCTACGGCGTGGAAGGCTACCTGGTGGATGATGAAAATGATTCCACTCCCTGGGACAAGCAGAAGTCCCATCATATCATCATCCTCGTCCAAACTCAGACAGGCTTAATGAATCTTTACAAGCTGATTTCCCTTTCCCACTTGGAATATTACTACCGCACCCCCCGCATCCCGAAAAGCATTTTGCGTCGCTATCGGGAGGGACTGCTTTTAGGGAGTGCCTGTGAATCAGGTGAACTATTCCGGGCTGTCACCCGGGGAAAAGGGGAAGAAGTTCTGACCGACATCGCCTCTTTTTACGATTATTTAGAGGTGCAGCCTTTAGGAAACAACGAATTTATGGTGCGAGACGCCCTGGTTGGGGGAAAAGCGGATCTGATAAATTTTAACAAGCGGATCATTACCCTTGGCGAAAAGTTAAATAAGCCGGTGGTCGCCACAGGGGACGTTCATTTTATCGAGGAGCGGGACGCCATTTTTCGGCAGATCCTCATGGCCGGGAAAGGTTTTGAGGATGATACCCAAGCCCCTCTTTACTTCCGCACCACGGAAGAAATGCTGGCAGAGTTTTCTTATTTGGAGGAGGATTTGGCCCGGCGCTTGGTGATTGAGGCACCCAACCGGATCGTGGAAATGGTAGAGGACATTCTCCCCATCCCCAATGACCTTTACCCGCCGGAAATCGAAGGGGCGGAGGAACAGGTACAGGAGATGACGATATCTACCGCCCAATCCATGTACGGGGAAAATCTCCCCCAAATCGTCCAAGCCCGCTTGGATAAAGAGTTAAACTCTATTATCACCAACGGATTTTCCGTGCTTTATCTCATCGCCCATAAACTGGTGAAAAAATCAAACGACGACGGCTACCTGGTGGGATCCCGGGGTTCGGTGGGCTCTTCCCTGGTGGCCACCATGATGGGGATTACCGAGGTCAATCCTCTGCCGCCCCATTACCTTTGCCCAAAGTGTCAATATCATGAATTTATCACCGACGGCTCTGTGAGTGCAGGCCCTGACCTCCCGGATAAAAAATGTCCCAACTGCGCCACGGAACTCTTTAAAGAAGGACACGATATTCCCTTTGAAACTTTCCTCGGTTTTAAAGGGGACAAGACTCCTGATATAGACTTGAACTTTTCCGGGGATTACCAGCCCCGCGCCCATAAATATGTGGAAGAATTGTTCGGGAAAAATCACGTCTTTCGGGCGGGGACCATCGCTACCATTGCTGAGCGCACCGCCTACGGCTTTGTCAAGAACTTCCTGGATGATAACAACAGGAAAACGCGGGATGCAGAAATAAACAGGCTGGTTGCCGGGTGTACCGGGGTGAAGCGCACCACTGGCCAGCATCCCGGCGGCCTGATGGTAGTGCCGACAAATTTAGACATCCATCAGTTCTCACCTATTCAACGTCCGGCGGATGATGTCAAATCAGATGTGGTCACCACCCATTTTGACTATCACTCCATCAGCAGCCGACTGGTGAAACTGGATATTCTCGGTCATGACGATCCCACGGCAATCAAAATGCTGGAAGACTTGACCGGGGTCAATGCCAAAACAGTCAAGCTGGATGATCAGGAAACCATGTCTTTGTTTTCCGGTCTCCAAGCTTTGGGCGTCAAGGAGGAAGATATTCGCTCCAAGGTAGGCACCTATGCTATCCCAGAGTTTGGCACCAAGTTTGTTCGTCAAATGCTGGAAGACGCCAACCCCACTACATTTTCTGATCTGGTGCGCATCAGCGGATTTTCCCACGGCACCGACGTTTGGCTTAATAACGCCCAGGAACTGATTCGTTCCGGCACCTGCCGGGTAGGGGAAGCCATCTCCACCAGGGATGATATTATGATTTACCTCCTGCACAAAGGATTGGAACCCCAAATGGCCTTTAAAATCATGGAGGATGTGCGTAAAGGCAAGGGCGTGAAACCGGAGTACGAAGAAGCGATGAAGGCAAATAGCGTTCCCGAATGGTATATCAATTCCTGTAAAAAGATCAAATACATGTTTCCCAAAGCCCATGCCACAGCTTACGTCACCATGGCATTTCGCATTGCCTGGTTTAAGGTAAACTATCCGGAAGCATTTTATGCCACCTTTTTTACCGTCCGGGCGGACGAATTTGATGCGGATGTGATTATCAAAGGCCCCAATGGAGTGTGGCAGGCCATTGAGGAAATTGAAAAGAAGGGTAATGAAGCGTCCCAAAAGGAAAAGAACCTGGTAACGATATTAGAGGTTGCTTTGGAAATGTACATGCGGGGCGTAAAGCTCCTGCCGGTGGATTTAGAGCATTCTACTGCGACGAAATTTGTAGTCACCGACCGGGGGATCCTGATGCCTTTTGCCAGTCTCCCCGGCTTAGGGGCGGCAGCAGCCCAGCACCTGGTGGAAGCAAGGGAGGAGAAGCCCTTTATCTCCTGGGAAGATATCCGGGTGCGCGCCCACGCCAGCAAGCCGGTGGTGGACATTCTCGCTGGCCACGGCTGCCTAAACGGCCTGCCCGAATCCAGCCAGCTCACCCTCTTCGGCTAATAACTTTGACAAGCGGTGCCAGGCACCGCTTTATCAAGTTATTGAGAAGATTTTTTTAATTAAAGTATAAAGTTCTTCACCCCAAGCCCGATATAAAATAAGGAACATTCTTTTCAAGCCTGACCCTATTGGCAATAATGGGGAACCATTATATAATAGGAGACATGCGGTATATAATTCATCCATGATATTAATGGACTTGAAGGGCAAACCTGTCGAAAGTCAGGGACGCAAAGCTAAGGGTCTAAGTCGCCAAAAGCGATATGACAGCCTGGTTGCCAGAGCCATGCCATTACGCAGGAATCCCCCTCATTATGGTATGGTTGGCCAAAAATTAAACGGTTACCATAATTCATAGCAATTGAGGAGGTTTCTCTATGCCCTGGAAAATGAAGATATGGAAAAGCATGATAGGCAAAGAGGATGGAATCAAGGAGTCATTAAACGAAATCTTTGCTCTGAAGAAACAGTTAGTCGAGCTAGGATTTGAGGCCGACGAGGTAGAGTACATAATTCATGAAAACGCGGAAATGAAAAGGATCAGCCAGTGGGATCTTGCTACCGTTAAGAAGATTAAAAAAGCACTTAATACCCAGCTTAATATTAGCCGAAGCTGCCTGGAATTAGTGCAAAATAAGAAACCGCCGAAGGTAAAAAAGTTGGTGGAGGTCAGGTAAAAGCCTGACCTTTTTTAATGGGCATAATTTCTCCGCCATAGGCAATAATATCTTTAATCCAAATATTGGCGGGAGAAAAATGATGAACATTCTGCATGTTGTCCGGCCGGCGGATGGAGGCATGAAAAACCATGTTCTCACCCTGATGGATAACCTGGATGAGAATCGGTACAATATGTTTTTGGCCTGCCCCGATGCCGGGGACTGGAAGAAAAAAATCAATAAGCAAAACATTATCCCGGTGGAACTGCCCCTAAAGGGAGAACTATCTCCCCGGGCAGATCTCAACTGCATCATTCACCTGGCCGGGCTTATTAAGGATAAAGGGATCCATATTGTCCATACCCATGGAATGAAAGCAAGCCTGGTAGGCCGTTTGGCTGCCCGGCTCGCCCGCTCTTTTGGCGCAAAGCAGGGCACCCCTATGGTTTTGGCGGCGGTGCATAATTCCGTTTACAATTATTCCATGCCAAAAATAGAAAAGAAAATGATCAGTATGCTCCAGCGCTATCTGGCTCGTCATACCCACAGATTCATTACCGTTTCCGAGGCGCTGAAAACAGAGATCATGTTCTGGGAGGGCATTAACGAGGAAAATATCAGGGTGATCTATAACGGCATTTCCATCGACACTTTTCAAAAGGAAAAATCCCCTTGCCTCAAGCTGAAACTGGGGTTGAATCCCATTCGCCCTGTAGTGGGTACGGTAGCCCGGCTGGCTCCCCAGAAAGGAGTCTCATTTTTTATCCAGGCTGCTTTCTTAGTGTCCCAGCTTGTGGAGGAGGCCCAATTTCTCGTTGTGGGAGACGGTCCTTTAATGGCCGAGCTGCAAGAGGAAGCAGAACGCTTTGGCTTGGAAGAAACCATAGTATTTGCCGGTTTCTATCCCGACATTAGCGAAATTTATCCTTTGATAGATGTTTTTGTCGTGCCTTCCTTGTCGGAAGGGCTCTCCATCACCACCATAGAGGCAATGGCTGCCCAAAGGCCCATCGTTGCCACCGCCACCGGAGGTCTGCCGGAATTGATTTCCCATCATAAGACCGGCCTATTGGTGCCCCCCGGTGACCACCAGGCTTTGGCCTATGGTATTTTGGAGCTTTTGAAAAGGCCTAGGTGGGCCAAGAAATTGGCAACATCCGCTAGGGAGAAAGCAGTGACCTCTTTTACTATCCACCGCATGGTGGAGGACACCGACCGGCTCTACCAGGATATTGCCCGGGAGTTGGAAATCGTGCAGCCGGGGAGGATCGTCCATGCCGGTGCTTAAAAAAATAGTGTTTTATATTGTCGCTCTGTTGATATTTTTCTACCCAACGGCATATGCTGAAGAGACGAAAAAGGCCGTCTTGGTTGTCGTCGACCATCTTACTTTGGAGGAACTGGAAGAGACAAACCTCCCCAACATTGAGAGCCTCATCCGCCAGGGAGGCTTAGCCGTGATGAACACCAATACTGCCGGTGGGCGTACCAGGGAAAATGCCCACGCTACCATCGGCGCCGGGAAGGTGGCCTATGGAGGTGCGGAGGCAGGCCTGGCATTTCCCGTCGGGGGAGATTTTGGCGGTGAATTGGCGGGGAATGTATACCGCTCTCGCACCGGGCAATCCCCTCCACCGGATGCTCTTGTGCACCTGGGGCTTGCCGGCATGCTCCGACTGAACGAGGGAAAAACCAATACCGGTCGGCCGGGGCTTTTGGGGGAGACACTCCATCTGGCAGGATATAAAACGGCGTTGATAGGGAATGCTGACGAAAACGAAAATCCTCCATCCGGCATAACCTACGGCCGTCAGGCTGCGACCATTGCCATGGACCGGTCAGGCCAGGTAGATTATCCATTTATGGGAGAAGAGCTGACCCGGTCCGGAGGAAACAGCCTCCTTCTCAATTCCATGGACCCAGGGATGACAATCGGAGCGGTAAATGAGGCTTTAAATAAAGCGGATCTGGTGGTAGTGGAAACAGGAGACACCGTCCGCCTAGAAAAAATCAAAAACAGAGCCCTTGATCGCATCTATGATAAGGCAAAAAAAGAATCACTTGAGCATATCGATCTGTTAGTGGGGGAGATCATCACGGCTCTCCGGGAGTATGATTCTCTGATGCTGATATTTTCCACGACACCTTCTCGGGAGGCGATCCAGGGAAGCAACTTATTGACACCGATCATTTACTGGAAAAATCATGGCGAGGAAAGTTTTTTGGTTTCCGGCACCACGCGCCGCCAGGGGATCGTGGCCAACACCGATATTGCCCCCACAGTTTTGAGCCATTTTGATCTTCCCATCCCGGTAGAAATGACCGGTCGTCCCATGTATCCGGTGGCAGCAGAGAACACGCTGGCAACACTCATTAAAACCAACCATAATCTCATTGCCGTCCACAAAGCGCGGCCCCCGATGGTCCAGGGATATGTTTTCGGGCAAATCATTGCCGTATTATTAACGGTCACTGCCTTGATTTTCTGGAGGGGAAAAATAAAATATTTTCAGCCGGTTCTCCTTGCCCTAAGCTCCATCCCCCTGGCTTTTTTGTTCATGGGCTTTTTTCCCGGGCTTCCCCTGGGGCTTTTTGTTTTCGGTGTGATTCTCACTGCCGGCATCGTTACCGGTTTAAGTATGGGGGGATTTCGTCGGCATCACTTAGGGCCTTTTATGGCGGTTGCCCTTTTTACCGGGGCGGCGATCCTTTTGGACATCATCCTCGGCGCCCCCCTGATGCGCTCTTCTGTTTTGGGCTATGATCCCATGGGCGGGGCCAGGTATTACGGCCTGGGGAACGAATTTATGGGAGTTTTGATCGGTTCCCTGGTGATGGGCACCGCAGCTCTTTTTCAAATCTTCAAATCCCGGAAATTGTTGTTTGGCGCAGCCATCAGTATCTATGGAGCAGCTCTTTTTGTCATCGCCGGGCCTCATCTGGGGACAAATGCCGGCGGGGCTCTAGCCGCCGCTCTTGCCTTTGGCTTCACCGCATATCAACTGGCTCCGGCCAAAGTGACAAGAACTCAGCTTGCCTGGGCAGGAACAGCCGTAGCTTGCCTATTTTGCGGATTCATCTTTTGGGATGCCGGCCGGTCGGTGGAAGCCCAATCTCATTTTGGCCGTACCGTTAATCTTTTAAGAACTAATGGTATCTGGGAAGCATACAATATCATCGTAAGAAAAGTCTTGCTGAATCTCCGCCTCTTGCGCTGGACCATTTGGGGCGAGGTTTTCTTGGTAACTCTTTTGGGCATCGCCCTTTTGTTTTACCGTCCCATCGGATTGATGCGGCGGGTGCAGGAAAAATATCCTTACCTGTCGAAAGGATTTTGGGGAGTAACAGTGGGGAGCATTGCCGCATTTCTTTTTAATGATTCCGGCATTGTAGCTGCCGCTACGATGAGCATCTTTGCCGCCGCCCCGCTGATGTATGTGATCATTGAGGAGTGGAATTTAACGGCAAAGTAAAGAGGGCTAAATTTTATTGACATTCCCCCCCATTATGTTAAAATGAATTTTGTTAAACCACCCCAGCGAGTGGGAAATTTTGTCAGAGGAGGAATGATAATTGAGGGCTTTGGGTCGTCATGTCCTGGCAGAATTGCAAGGATGTCCGTTCGACATTCTTAACGACATGAAAAAAATTGAAGAAATTATGGTGAAGGCTGCCTTAGAAGCAGGAGCGGAGGTCAGGGAATTTGTCTTCCACAAGTTCAGCCCCCAAGGAGTGAGCGGAGTCATCGTGATCTCAGAATCTCACTTAGCCATTCATACTTGGCCCGAACTGGGATATGCTGCAGTTGACGTTTTTACATGTGGTGACACAGTTAATCCCTGGGATGCATGCAATTATTTGGTGGAAAATTTCCAGGCCGAGAATATGGACGCCCAGGAAATTAAACGGGGTACGAATATTTCTCTCCCGCGGGTAGCCGTAAATCTTTAGGAGGGATATTTATTTTATCAAACAGAAGCTAAGCCTTTCAATGCTGTGAAAGTGTTGGAGGGCTTATTCATTTATAGAAGGAATTTAAGGGATGAAGGAGAATAGAGTAAAGTAATTCTTGCTCAATTGATGGAGGCAGAGATGTTCAATATAATTCAAAATGAACTTGACACAGTATTTGCAAAAGTAGAAAAAGAATATTGTCTAAAAGCCGGCCACCTATCCAAGTTTATTCCACAGTTCGAATTGGAAGAGATGGACAAGTACCTGCGCCCTGCGTTGGTGATTTTGCCTGCCAAACTTATGCGCGGCTGTGCCACAAAAATGCTGGTGCTTGCCAGTGTGGTCCAGTTTATCATGGTAGCTCAGGTCATTCATAACAGGATACCTGATAATTGTCCCAAAGAGCTTCCCCAGTTCCCCGTGTTGGTTGGGGATTATTTATTTAGTAAATTTTTTAAATTCTTAAGCGATAATGATCTTCTTGAGTGGCTTGCTCCTCTCTCCGGGGTGATCTGTGAGATGAACGAAGCCGGCATCGTGCGTAAAGAAGTGCTGGACAAGGGATTGGGCAAAGAAGATGACTACCTGGAAGTCGTCCGGCAGGAATACGGCCTTCTCACAGCCGAAGCCTGTAAAATCGGCGGGGGAGTCGCCAAAGTGCAACAGGGGATTCAGGATGCCTTGGAGCAGTTCGGTCTTAACTTAGGGATCGGCTGGGGCATTATCAAAGAAAAATTCCCCATTTCTCCCGTAGAGTTTTTGGAAAAAGCGCGCACTTGCCTTGAGAAACTTCCTGCGGGGCCGGAGCGGGATGCCATGTCTGCCATTGTGGACAGGATGATCGATATATATGAAAGCAAAATGTGGCTCAGCCAAAATCAGGCTGCTCATATTTAATAAGTTAACGCGGGTGCCTGACACCCGCGTTCCCCTTTTCACTTTCCAACCTTCCAACTTTCCACTTTCCAACTTTCCCCTTTCTTAACAAAAAATCACCAGACAAGTTTCATCTTCGGCAAATTCCGATATTAATATAGTGATGAATTTGTCGGAGGTGCTAATATGAGTGTCAACGAACCTCAAGTCAGTTGTCCGGAAGGAAGACTTTATACCATCAGAGCGGGCGACACCCTGTATGCAATTTCCCAAAGATTTGGCGTTCCTGTCCAGCGCATTATTGCCGCCAACCCAGGGATCGACCCGGATAATCTGCGCGTTGCCCAGATCATCTGCATCCCAATTTCTGCCGTTGGCTGCCCGGGTTTTGTTTACCGGATCCAAGAAGGAGACTCCCTTTATGTTTTGGCTCAGCGTTATCGTACCCTTGTGGATGTCATCCTGCAGTTTAACCCAGGCCTTGACCCGCAAAATCTCCAAATCGGGCAGGCCATTTGTATTCCCGTGCCCGGTGTTTGTCCGGCGGGAAGATTCCCCTACACAGTGAGAGCCGGCGATACCTATTTTGGCCTGGCGGAAAGATACGGTACCACTGTGGACGCAATCAGAAGAGCCAACCCGGGGGTCGATCCAAACAACCTGCAAATCGGCCAGCGCCTGTGCATCCCATACGTCGCAGGGTAAATCAAATATCTGCCATAAAAAAAGAAGTGCGAGCGATGTCGCACTTCTTTTTACTGCTGCACCTGATACATCCCATTTTGCTGCATGTAATTGAAAATCTGCTCACCGTGCTCCTGCTCTTCTTTTTGAATGTGGTTCAGCACCTGGCGCACATTGGCATTGGTGTTTTCAAAAATGGCAGTGTCATAAGCGCTGGAAACATACTTTTCCGTGGCCAGCATGTCATTGCATAAAGCAGCATCACTTTCGTTGGCCATGGCTCCCTGCATTTGGTTTTGGATCATTTGCTGACCCTGTTGTTGTTTCTGCTGTTGCTGCTTGTACTGCTGCTGCTGTTGCTGCTGATTCTGCGGCTGCCCCTGTTGTTGACCCTGCTGCACATTAGGGATCTGACCGCTTAAAAGTTGATTAACAGAACTTAAGTGTTCCTGCTCCTTTTGAGCCAAGTTACTAAAAAGCTGCTTCAACTGGGGATCCTG
>JAQVXR010000243.1 GCA_028709045.1 Desulfitobacteriaceae bacterium
TCTAATAGACATCATAATATCGCACCGCCTTTCTATATATTTCCATAATTGAAATTTAATCTTGCAGTTCCATGTCTATTATACTTTATTTTCAATCATTTGTTCGTTAATCCAATTTCCTGATATATGAACAAAACTATTTAATCCCGCTTGACTTTTAATGTACTCGAATTCGGCTACATTAAAATTGTGTTTATTAAGTCTGCTCTTCTAAATGTTGCATAGATGCATTAGGTGTATCAAGACTATTAGACATAGCCAGTTCTGCATTTTTCTTTGTAATATTGGATTTCAAGCTCTTGACGCTTTTTAAAGTTATCATTTATATTGATTTCCATAATTATTTAAGTATGCAAAAAACCTGGTAACAAGTTCAAAACCTTCATATCTTCTTTCTGTTAATTCAGTTCTTGGTGCCAATGAATTAAATAACTCATTTTTGACACATTTCTCTAGAAAATCTTTAAATATTCCTTGATAGGAACCTCGTCTACTTTCAGAGGGTATCAGCGATTCACCACCAGTGTTTATCCTTTTGAATATTACCTGCCTAATCTCTATTGTTGTGCCTTCATCCACTATTTCTATTCTGCCATCATCCGTATCCGCAATACATTGGCGCACCTTAAATCAGGGATTCCAACTCATCGAAAAATTCGAGTAGTTGGGTAAATCTACATCTTGCTTCATCTACCCTCCCTGCTGGACCTTCGAACCGTAACCCATGATCGCCCATGGTCTCCAACTTACTCCTCACTTCTCCACAACAGTAAGGTTTTTTCTTTTTCGAATTTATCTCTAAGTTTTGCGAATTCTTCCTGGTCCAGCACCAGGGTGCGTATTTTCCTGTTTATCAGTTCTTCCGCTTTTTCCACCAGCTGCTGGAGGTAGGGCTTGTCTATGTCCCCTACCAGTACCAGGTCTATGAGCCCGGAGTCGATGCCCTGGGCGTAGTCGCCGGTAATAAGGGCTACTTCGACATTGCCCAGTTCTTTGATGATGGATTCCACTATTTCATCTATGCCCAGGTACTTCTTGACTATGTTCTGTATATCCGGGAATAGGGTGTGCTTCTTGTTTACTCTATAATTAATGCTGCGGCCTTTCTGCTTGCTCTCCAGGAGGCCGGCTTCGGTCAGGCGGTTCAACTCCACGCGGACGCCATTGGTGGATTCCCCGAATTCCGTGGCCAGCCCGCGCAGGTGGGCCGTGGTCTCGGGATTCAGAAAGAATTTCAGTATTAGTTTCAGACGGGTTTTTGATGTTATTAATGATTCGAGCAATATTAGTGAGGGGTGAGGGGTGAGAAGTGAGGGGGGTTCCTCATTCTTCAGCCGTCTCTTCCTCTTTATCTTCCTTTCGGTTTATTTTTTACGCTTTTTGGATGGGGACATGGGGACGGTTCCATCTTTCTTATCCCTTTTTCATTCTAATGTGATTTATTACATATTAAATAAATCGACTCCCTGTATCAATTAAAGTTAGTGTTAGCATTTCATCTTCTATTAAATAAATCAGCAGCCAATCCGGTTTAATGTGACATTCCCTGAGTCCTTTGTACTCGCCCTTTAATTCATGGTCACGATATCTTTCATCTAATTGCTCTCCATGTTGCAATTTACGTATGACACTTTTAAACAGTGAAATATCAAGTCCTCGCTTTTTTGCTAATTTATAGCTGTTTTTAAACTTGGATGTCCATTTGACTTGATATTCCATTAACTATCTAGCTCCCTAAAAATTTCTTCTATATCTGTATATCCTTTGACTGTTGTGTCTCTACTTATTTCCCTTGCTTCATTCATAGCTTCAATAACTTCTTGTTTATACTGTGGCATTTTTACATCAAAGGGTAGCCCTCCATGCAAAACAACCTGCCGTAAAAAAATATTAACTGCGCTAGAAATATCCAGTCCTAAATCACTAAAAAGTGCAACGGCTTGTCTTTTTATATCTTCATCTATTCTAATTTGCGTAGGTGTTTTAGCCATATAATCAACTCCTTTTTCTTTGATTATACTACTATCAGTTTACATCATCAATACATTGTATTCTTTTGGCAATGTTATGTTTCTGTTCCATTTGCCATCGGCTTTGTCCTCATGATTGCCGGCTTCATCCCCGTTGTCCTACCCTCTTGTGCCTTTTCATAGTATTATGTATTTATGAGTACTATTTTTACTCATAATGTTGAATTTGGCAAGTGTTTTTTAAAAAAAGCGGGGGCTATTGCCCCAGCGTTTCATACTTCTGCCTTAAGATTTAACAATTACATTAAAAAGCCATCTATCCCTTGGTCAAATAAGAAGTAAACATAGCCTTTCAGCTCGGTATTTATCCACCATTTCCGCTATTGTTCAACCGTTTGTAAGCGCTAAACTAAAATGGACAGAAAACAACAAATAAGAATGAACAGTATTTACCACAATCCTCCAAATTCGCTATGATAGAGCTGGAAATAAAACAGCTGATAGGGTGGATATATCCGATCTCACTTACGAAAATATAGTTTCTTATCTAAACTGGCTTAAGGAAATCCGGTCAAACGGCGTGTCAACAAGGAACCAGCGACAGGCAGCCTTAAACAGCTTCATCCGCTTCCTTATGTACGAATTTCCTGAACATCTACATGAATATCAAAGGATACTTGGTATTCCAGTCAAGAAAACGCCGCAAAAAGAAATTTCTTATCTTAAAACCGAGGGCGTAGCATTGTTAATCAGCCAGGTGGATTTAAACCGGCAGAACGGACTTCCGCACCTTGGAATTCAGTTCCGGGGTTAGTCTCGATAGTTTTATCTTATCGTAAATAGCTATTTAAAAAAAGACAATAAGTCCGGAGCCAGACCCCAGACTTATTTAACCTTTACTTAGCTCATTTCTCGGCTTTGGTGGACAATTGGACAGTGCGGGACAGCGGACCTGTCCCCTTGTCCCACTATTTGCTTATGAAACTATTGACATCATCTATCGTCTCCAGATCAAATATTGCTTCCGCCAGTTCCTGCAGCTTTTCCTCCGGCATAGACATCACCCTGTTTTCCATTTCAACCGGCAAATATCCAAACTTCTTTTTCAACTGTCGCAGCAGTAAGCTGGCCTGGCCTTCTGCTATGCCTTCTGCTTTACCTTCTGCCTTGCCTTCAGCTATACCTTCCGCCTTGCCTTCAGCTATACCTTCCGCTTTGCCTTCAGCTATACCTTCCATCTTTGCTTCGTAAAGGGCTGAATTTCTGTCTAATATGGCTTTTCGTCTGAGTTCGTAGAGTTCTCTTTCCCTGGGATTGGAAGCCATTTGTTCCAACACCCGTTTCGCTTTCC
>JAQVXR010000049.1 GCA_028709045.1 Desulfitobacteriaceae bacterium
ATCTTAAGGTATCTTTGATCCCCGCATCATCAGTCAGTTGGATCAAGTGCTCATATGTAGTACGAGCTTTCTGCTCTGCCGCCATATCTTCATGGAGGTCGGTTACCGGGTCGCCTGTAGCCTGGATATAAGCTGCTGTCCATGGTACCCCGTTAGCATCTGTGTAGAAAAGAGCCCGGTCATGCTGGGCAAAGTGTCCGCCTAGGTCCACTGCTTTTAATTCCTCAACGGAGGCCCCTTTTAATAATCGATATACCATAGTAGCGATAATTTCTAAGTGGGCCATTTCTTCAGTGCCGATATCGTTCAGGAGGCCTTTTGTTTTTCCGGTAGGCATTGTATAGCGCTGGTTCAAATACCTTAGGGCAGCACTTAACTCCCCGTCCGGGCCCCCGTATTGGGTAATTAGATATTTTGCCATTTTAACATCTTTTCCGTTTACCCGCACCGGATATTGCAGTTTCTTTTCATAAATCCACATATAGAGACCTCCCGCTTAATCTTCTTCCCAAGGCCAAGGCCCATCGACCCATTGCCAGGGATACTGGCTGGGTGTGTTTCCAAAATGTGTTAAAGGGCCGTAACGCGCTTCGTATGCGTTTTTTAAATTGATTAGTTTTTCCGTAAACCTATTGTAGTCTGCCAGCGCGCGTTGACATTCCGGGTGGTTATCCAAATATAAATTTAATTCTACTGCGGCAAACTCCAATTCTTGAATTTTTTTTAATAGTTCTCGACGATTTGAACCGGACATATTCTTTCCTCCTATTTACTTTTTAGGTTTGTAAGGCCGGTAGAGGCTTGGGAAAATTGTCCCTCTTTCCAGAGCTTCATCCAGTGGAAACAGACGTTCATAAGGCTGATCCGGGACATATGCTTGGGCCAGCTTTAAATCTACGGATGCCATCATTGTGGCTTTTGGCATTAAGTCTCACTCCTTTCTTCTGCTCCCTTCATATTATTCATACCTTATCCGGTTACGTGACAATCACTGCTTGAACAACGCATTATTTTTGAAGATGGTAATTAAAACTGTTTGTCTATTGCTAATGGCTTGACCAAAATTTGATTAAGCCATGAAAATTATGTTTGTTTCAAAACAACAAAAAATTGAATTAATAATGCTTTTAAAAAGTATCTTGATAAAGGGAGGGAATGCAGATGGAAAACAATTGGAGACAAAATCAGTTTACCCTAGAAGAATTAGTGCAGTTTAACGGAAATATGGGAAATCCTGCTTATGTCGCGGTGCAGGGAGTTGTTTATGATGTCTCGGGTGTGCCTGAATGGGAAGCGGCAACACATTTTGGGCTGATGGCCGGAAAAGATTTAAGCGGGGAATTTTTCAGCTGTCATAGAGAAAATATTGTGATATTAGAAAGATTACCGATAGTGGGGATGCTGGTCAGGGGGAAAACAAAATGACGGAACACCAAATTAAATCCTGCGCGGGGTGTCCCGGAAAAGGAGGATTGGTAAAAAAGCTGGTTACTGTGGCAAGCCGGCAGGTAACAAACGGGAAAAAGGTCAACTTGGTATGGCTGGAGGCTACCGGGTGCTCCGGTAATATTATTTCTTTTCTTAATGCCTTGGACCCGGATGTTGGTGAACTTCTTAAAAACAGAATAAACTTGTGTTTTAACAACAGCTTGATGACATTGGATGGGGAAAGAGCGATGGAGCAGCTTTTTGCTACTGCTGAAGAAGGAAACTTTATCCTGGCGGTGGAAGGTGCTGTCGCTACAGAAGCAGGAGGACTGTATAATGTGCTTGGCAGATACCGGGGAGAAAAGATTACAGCATTGAAAGCCGTACAATATTTGGGTGAACGGGCATCCCATGTGATTGCGGTGGGAACCTGTGCTTCATATGGAGGGCCTTCTGCTGCCCGACCTAATCCCAGTCGCTCTCTGTCTGTTGTGGAGGTGTTGAAAAACAGGGAAGTGATTAGGCTGCCGGGATGCCCCTGTCACCCGGATTGGTTCATTGGTACACTGGCTCACATTTTAATCTATGGAACACCTGCCCTTGATGATCAGAGGAGGCCGTTATTGTTTTACGGAGTAACTATTCACGATAACTGTACCCGGCGTTCTTTTTTTGACCAGGGTATTTTTGCTACTAAACTGGGGGAAGAGACCTGTATGTTTTTGCTGGGATGCCGGGGTCCAATTACAAAAACAGACTGTCCGACAAGAAAGTGGAATGGGTATCTTAATTGGCCTGTTGGCGCTAATACTCCCTGCATTGGCTGTGCCCACCCGACATTTCCTGATGGGACGGAGCCTTTTGTAGACTATGAGAGAGGTAGATAAAGATGAGTAAAGAAGTTGTCAATCCTTTGACACGGATCAGCGGTTTTTTAGAAATTATCGTAGAAATTGAAAACGGAATAATTGTCGAGGCCAGAAACAGCGGAGTTTTATTCAGAGGATTTGAAATCATGCTGAACGGGCGTCCTCCTTTGGATGCTATTTACTTTACCCAACGCATCTGCGGAATTTGCTCTACGGCCCATTCCATGGCGGCGACCTTAGCCTTGGAAGAAGCGTTAAATGTGATACCACTTTCTCAAGGTAGGGCTCTTAGGGATTTGGTCCATGCCTGTGAATTTCTCCAGAATCACCTGCGCCATTTTTACCAGTATACGGTACCGGATTTTGTCGATCTTCCCAAGGATCAGTGCTTATTTAATTCCGCAAACGAAGACTTGCGCCTGCCTAAAGAAATTAATGACCGGATTACCGAGAACTATTTCCGTTCTATTGATTTCAGCAGGGCGGCCCATGAAATGCTGGCGCTCCTTGCCGGAAAAGCTCCTCATGACCACGGCATTTTTGTGGGTGGAATTACTGTCCGGCCGACAATTGATAAGATCATAAAGTTTACTTCACTCTTAAAACAAATAAGGAATTTTGTTGATGGATGTATGATTCCGGATGCAACTGCTATCGGCCAATTTTACAGTGACTATTTTGGGATAGGTAAAGGGTATGGAAACCTTCTTACCTATGGGGCTTTTGACGACATTACAGAGCTGCCTGATCTTTATGTAAAGCCGGCTGTTTCTATTGGAGAAAGGAAGGAGTCTTTCGAGAAAAATCAGATTACGGAATATCTTAATTATTCCTGGTATCAGGGCCCAAGCCCCCAGGAACCATCTTTAGGAACGACAGACCCTGATATTAATAAAGAGTCAGGTTACTCTTGGACGAAAGCACCTCGTTATGGCACTGTTCCTTGTGAGGTAGGGCCTTTAGCGAGAATGATTTTAAGTGGAGAGTACCAAAACGGGATTTCCGTGATGGATCGCACTATTGCCCGGGTACTGGAAGTAAGGAAAATTATTATTATCATGGAAACAATTTTGAATTTTATTAAACCCGACTTAGCGCCCCAGGGAAGGTATGAAGTACCCCAAAATGCTGAGGGAGCAGGGCTTGTTGATACGACACGAGGTGCTTTGGGCCACTGGTTGAAAATTGACGGTCAGGTTATATCCCATTACCAGGTCGTAACACCTTCCGCTTGGAACCTTTCTCCCCGGGACGGTCTGGGACAGCGGGGGGTAGTGGAAGAAGCTTTAGTGGGAACACCGGTACAAAACCCTGATAACCCGGTAGAGATCGGCCGCATCGTCCGTTCCTTCGATCCGTGCGTTTCTTGTAGCACGCATGTTTATACCCCAAGGGGAGAGAAAAAATTTAAGGTGGTATAAATGAACCAACGGGTTAAAGTGATTGGTATCGGTAATATTCTTTGTCAGGATGATGGGCTGGGGGTTAGGACCATCAAAATGCTTAAGCAGGAAGTGAGCGAAGAGAATATCCTGTTTGTGTCAGGAGAAACAGATGCCTGGTACTGTTTAGAGGAGGCACTGGACGCTGATTTTGTCATTATAATCGATGCTGCCCATGGTGGAGAGGAGCCGGGAAGTATTTACTCGGTCGACTTGGCAGAGCTGGTTTCCGACAGGTGCCGGCTATCCTGCCATGATTCCGGTCTTTTGGACTTAATTTATCTGTACCGTTTGGGAGATGAAAAAATAAACGGAGTGCTTCTGGGCATGGAACCCGGGATGTTGGGAGCAGGCCTGGGATTAAGCCCAATCGTAGAAAATAATCTCCCGCGTCTAGTGAATGAAGTAAAGAAAATAATCCGCCGACTTAATTAAGGATCTCCTTTTCCAATAATTCAATAAATTTTTGCGCCCCGACCGGGACAGGGATATTGTTGTTTGTGACAATGCCCAGGCTTCTGGAAGGGATTTTTTCTTTTAGATCCAGAATAAAGATTTTATCTTCTGCCCGGCATTCTTTGAGAGGATCCATCGGTACAAAGGAAATGCCTAAGCCGATTTGTGCCATTTCCACCAAGAGGTCAACGCTTCCCAGTTCAATTTCCGGTATAACATTTACACCTTGGCTTTTGCAAAACTGATCAAAAAACTTTCTGGTTACCGTATTCTTTTCCAGCATCAGCAGAGGATACCGGTCCAAATCTTTTAAAGAGATTTTCATATTTTTGAGGAAGCTGAAGGTTTTGCCGGCAATAAAGACATCCTGAATGTTTTTTGTCTTTTTAGCTATCATATTGTTAAAGGGCATTTTCTCCGGCAGATTGACAATGGCGACATCAAGAGAACTATTTTTCAGCATTTCCAGACACCTAGGGGAAGTCCGGTTGGTGATCTGGATTTTTATTTTAGGAAAGAGGCGGTTAAATTCTTGTAGGTAAGGCAATAAATAATATTTACAAATCGTGTCGCTTGCGCCGATTCTCACGACACCTGTTTTAAGGGAGTAAAGTTCCTCAATGCTTCGTTCACCGGTTTTAATAAAATTGAATGCCTGCTCCACATGTTTAAAGAGGATTTCCCCTTCCGGAGTAAGTTTTACTTGTTTGGAACTGCGCAAAAAGATGCGGCAGCCTAATTTTTCTTCCAGGGATTTAATGGATTGGCTGACAGCCGATTGAGAAATGCATAACATGTTTGCTGCAAGGGAAAAACTCTTGCTAAAGGCAACATGATAGAAAACCTTATAAAGCTCAAAATTAATATCCATGTCAGGACTCCTTTAATTGATATATCCAGGTGAGAATTCTTTTTTACATAAGAGAAGATAAAGGCTTAATCCTGATAATTTAAAAGAAGTATAAGGATAGATTATAAAGATTATTAGAATGATTAACTGTCCTTATTAATTATATTGTGATAAAATCAATTTGTAAATAATCGGTTTAAATAATATTTGGCGTGTTCGGAGGAGGTAATTTATTTGAGGGATTTGGTGCGGCGCATTTATGTAGAAAAGAAACCGGGATTTGATGTGGAAGCTACCGGCTTATTTCAGGATCTGAAATCTAATTTAGGGATAGATGGGTTAAAAGGGGTGCGCGTATTAAACCGCTATGATATTTCCGGCATCACTGACGAGGAATATGGGCAAGCCCGGACCAATGTTTTTTCAGAACCAAATGTTGACTGGGTTTATGATGAGGATTTTCCCATGGAATCGGTAGAAAGGGTATTTGCTGCGGAATATCTGCCCGGTCAGTACGATCAGCGGGCTGATTCGGCTGCCCAGTGCCTCCAGATAATTACCCAGAAAGAACGGCCGGAAATTCTTTCGGCAAGAGTGATTGTTTTGAAAGGAAGCTTATCGGAAGAAGAGCTTGCTCGAGTGAAGGCTTACTATATCAACCCGGTGGATTCCCGGGAAGCATCTCAGGAAAAGCCGAAAACCTTACAGATGGCGATCCAGATGCCTGATGATGTTAAAACAATGGACGGGTTCAACGAGAAAACAGCAGAGGAACTGGCTCTTCTCCATCAGGAGATGGGACTTGCTATGAGCCTGGAAGATCTGCATTTTTGCCAGGAGTACTTTCGGGATATAGAAAAAAGAGATCCAACAGTGACAGAAGTCCGGGTGATCGATACCTATTGGTCGGATCATTGCCGTCATACTACATTTTTAACAAATATTGAAGAAGTCTCCATTGAAAAGGGCTATTTCAACGAGCCGGTTAATACCGCCTATCGAGCTTATCTAAAATCCAGGGATTTGGTCTATGGTGACTTACCGAAAGATATTTGTTTAATGGATATTGCTACTATCGGAATGAAGGAACTGAAGAAAAAGGGTCTCTTAAAGGATCTGGATGAGTCGGAAGAAATTAATGCCTGCAGCATTGTTGTTAATGTTGACGTGGAGGGGAAAAGTGAAGAGTGGCTGGTCCAGTTTAAAAATGAAACCCACAACCATCCCACGGAAATAGAACCTTTTGGCGGTGCCGCCACCTGTTTAGGAGGAGCGATCCGGGATCCCCTTTCCGGCAGGGCCTATGTTTACCAAGCGATGCGGATAACCGGCAGCGGCGACCCCCGAGCCAAAGTGACAGATACACTTCCGGGAAAGCTGCCTCAGCGCAAAATTACCACCCAAGCGGCGGCAGGCTATAGTTCTTATGGTAACCAAATCGGGCTGGCAACCGGCCAGGTGGTGGAAGTATATGATGAAGGATTCCTTGCCAAAAGAATGGAGATCGGCGCCGTCATCGGAGCGGTACCCAAAAAGCATGTAGTTCGGGCTAAGCCCGTTCCCGGAGATGTGGTGATCCTTCTTGGCGGGCGGACCGGCCGGGATGGTATCGGCGGGGCAACCGGTTCTTCTAAGGAGCACACGGAAGAATCAATCTTCACTTGCGGTGCGGAAGTACAGAAAGGCAATCCGCCTACGGAAAGGAAAATCCAGCGGCTTTTCCGGAACCCCCAAGTGACTGGGATGATCAAAAAATGCAATGATTTTGGTGCGGGCGGTGTTTCGGTAGCCATTGGAGAACTGACAGACGGTCTGGAGATAAACCTGGACCTGGTACCCAAAAAGTATGAGGGCTTGGATGGAACGGAATTAGCTATTTCCGAATCCCAGGAACGGATGGCAATTTTGGTGGCAAAAGATGATGCCCAAGCTTTTATTGAATATGCCCGTGACGAGAATTTGGAAGCTACTGTCGTGGCTGATGTAACAGGGACTAATCGGCTGAAAATGTTTTGGCGGGGAAAACCCGTTGTTAATATCAGCAGGGACTTTCTCAATACTAATGGGGTCAAGCAAAAAATAAATGTTGTTGTTTCCACCCCTGAGGAAAGTAAAAATTACTTTCGCTCCTATTCCAATGAGGACGAAACAAGGGTGAGTGACATTAAAACCACTTGGCTGGAAAATCTGAGGGACCTTAATGTGTGCAGCCAAAGGGGTTTAGGGGAACGTTTTGACAGTACCATTGGCGCCGGCACTGTCCTCTTGCCCTTCGGGGGAGAGTATCAAGCTACGCCAACTGAAGGGATGGCTGCCAAGATTCCCGTTCTTTCCGGGGAAACCAACACGGCAACCATCATGACCTATGGCTACGACCCTAAACTGGCGAAGTGGAGCCCTTTCTTAGGTGCTCTTTATGCTGTGGTGCAAGCGGTTACAAAGATCGTAGCAATGGGCGGAAATTATCAAACTGTCCGGCTCACTCTCCAGGAGTATTTTGAGAAGCTGGGGAGGGATCCCGAAAAGTGGGGTAAACCTTTCAGTGCTCTTCTCGGTGCGTTCTATGCTCAGAAAAGGTTGGGTATCCCTGCCATCGGCGGAAAGGACAGCATGTCCGGGACCTTTAAGGATCTTAATGTCCCGCCCACTCTGGTTGCTTTTGCCGTGAATGTAGTTGATGCAAAGAGAATCCTCTCGCCGGAATTTAAAAAGGTGAACAGCAAAGTGGTTTGGCTGCCCTTAATATGTGATGAATATGAAGTGCCTGATTTTCATGAACTCAAGGCCAAATTTGATAAGATAAATGAGCTGATAGAATCCGGTGTTGTTCTTTCGGCCTCCACTGTGAAGTCTGGGGGAGTGGCGGAGACAATCAGCAAAATGTGTTTTGGCAACCGAATCGGCATATCTTTTTGGGCGGAAATGGATCGGGAAACACTTTTTTCCCCAGATCATGGCTCAATCGTTTTGGAAATTGACGGGGAAACAAATGTGAAAGAAGTTATGGGAGACAAAATAACCCATGAAATTCTCGGGCATACACAAAAGAGACCTGTTATCTCCGTTAATGATCTGGAAATAAGCATTGACGAAGCTTTTAACGAATGGGAAAAACCGCTGGAAAATGTTTTTCCCACCAAGACAGAAATGATTTCTTATAAGCCCAGACATATTTTATTTGATCAGCCATATACGGGACGTCCGCAGGTGAAAACGGCGAGGCCAAGAGTGTTTATTCCCGTATTTCCCGGCACCAACTGTGAGTATGATTCCGCCCGGGCATTTGAAAAAGCAGGCGGAATGGTCGATATAATGGTGATTAAGAACTTGACGTCTGGGGAGATTGAAGAGTCTGTCAAAGAAATGGTGACCCGGATCGATCGATCTCAGATTATTATGCTCCCCGGCGGTTTCAGCGCGGGAGATGAGCCGGACGGATCAGGTAAGTTTATTGCGGCGGTATTTCGTAATCCCTGGATCAAAGAAGCGGTGATGAGACATCTCAAGGAAAGAGACGGTTTGATGCTGGGTATTTGCAACGGGTTTCAGGCATTGATCAAATTGGGGCTCTTGCCCTACGGTGAGATTATTGACCTGAACGAAAATTCGCCCACTCTAACTTTTAATAAAATTGGACGGCACCAATCATGTTTAGTCCGAACTAAAATCGTCTCCACTCTTTCACCTTGGTTTAATCATGTTAAGCCGGGGGATGTGCATACCATCCCAATCTCTCATGGGGAAGGACGTTTTGTTGCCAGTCCACCTGAGATTGACAAGCTGTTTAAGAATGGTCAGGTGGCGACTCAATACGTCGATGTTGCGGGAGAACCTAGTTATGATATTAGGTTCAATCCCAATGGTTCAGCGGAAGCTATTGAAGGTGTTACCAGTCCCGACGGGAGGGTGCTTGGCAAAATGGGACACTCCGAGCGGCTAGGTTCTTACGTAGCGGTAAATGTGCCGGGTGAAAAAGATCAGCATATTTTCCGGGCTGGGGTGGAATATTTTAAATAGGGAAGTAACTTGTGGAGTCTTTTTCCAATATATTTTGTTTACCAAAAGTAAATTTCCTTGGCGAGATTTTTATCCAATTAGAGCCGGGAACAATTTGCGACCTCTGTCCGTCAAACTTCTTAAGAACTAATGTAAGAGTGAAAAAGGAGTGGATTTCTATTGTTTAAGAATCGGACTTTGTTTTTTATCCTTATGATGGCACTTTTAGTCTTGTTTGCCGGCTGCAGTTCCCCGAACAATTCTCTTCCGGAAAACGGAGCAGAGACAGGTGAACAAAGTCAAAATGATAATGGTGAATCCCAGATAAACGGCTCAGAAAATGGTTCGGAAAATGATCCGGATAGTGAAGAGACAAAGACAGATTCGGGAACTTATGTGGGATTGATTGACAACAATTCCATTGAAATTAAAATAAGCGGTGTTCCTGAGGAATCCTCTGCCCGAGCATTTCGCTTGGGAGAGGAAATTAGAGAAGGCTTTGAAGAAAGGTTTGGATTAACGACCGGTGATGAGGTGCGCTTTAACTATATTCCTAAAGAAAATGAGCAGCCGGTAATCATCGAAATCGAAAAAATTAACTAAGAACATTTTCTCACTAAAGATAAACCCTTTCATTTGATGGATGAAAGGGTTTATTACATCTTAACGGAATAGGTTATTGTTTTTTAGTTGTTTTGACCAGAGGGTTCATATCTTCAAACCGGCCGCAAATATCACAGTTATTGACAAAACGACCGTAGTATTTAAAACCAAAACGAGCAAAGGCTGCGTTAATGTCGTATATCCCCAGCTATTATTCCATATATTCCTGGCGCCTTTTTTCTCTGAGATTACCTTTAGGTGTCAGACTTAATTTTTTATCACTAAATAATTTTGCCAGGCCTGCTTTCGATTTGTGCTTGCGATGCTGTTGGCAGATTCCGCATTCTTGGCATTCGGATTGCCGATTGGCCGGCTCCGTGTAGGCGCAAATTACGCCTTCGTAGTTGCGAAGGATGACTTTTTCATCTGACATGGAAATCAGGTACTGGGGACTGACCGGGATTTTTCCTCCTCCTCCCGGGGCATCAATAACATAAGTAGGAACAGCGAAGCCCGATGTATGTCCCCGTAAAAGTTCAATGATTTCAATGCCTTTGGCTGCAGAGGTGCGGAAATGCTCAAGGCCTTGAGAAAGATCGCATTGGTAAAGATAATAAGGGCGTACCCGCATTTTTACCAGCAGATGAACTAATGTTTTCATGATGAAGGGGCAATCGTTCACTCCTTTGAGGAGAACGGTTTGGTTGCCCAGGGGAATCCCTGCGTCGGCAAGTCTTTCACAAGCGGCAATAGCTTCTTTTGTAACTTCTTTGGGATGATTAAAATGGGTATTAACCCAAATCGGATGATATTTTCTCAGCATTTGGCATAATTCCGGGGTAATGCGTTGGGGTAGCACCACCGGGGTACGGGTGCCAAACCTGATTATTTCCACATGGGGTATGTGGCGAAGTTTTTGTAAAAGATATTCCAGGATTGTATCATCCAAAAGAAAGGCATCTCCGCCGGAAATAAGGACATCCCTTACGGCAGGTGTGTTTTTAATATATTTAATTCCCGCATCAAGTTCTTCCCTCAGCCGAGGCTTGTCGGTTGTACCAGCGATGCGCCGTCTGGTGCAGTGCCGGCAGTACATAGCACATTGGTCGGTGACTAAAAAAAGCACTCTGTCCGGATAGCGATGTGTCAGACCCGGGGTTGGGGAATCAACATCTTCGTGAAGAGGATCGGACAAATCACAGGATGATTCCTCCAGTTCCCAAGTTACCGGGATTGCTTGCTTGCGGATCGGGCAGTTTGGGGATGTGTGGTCCATCAGAGATGCATAATAGGGAGTAATGGCCATGCGCAGACTGTCAAGACAGTGTTTTATGCCTTCTTCTTCATCGCCGGTAAGCTGAATGATTGTCTTCAACTGATCTAAGGTAGTAATCCGATTAGCTACCTGCCAGTGCCAGTCCTGCCATTTTTCCTGAGATATATTATCCTTCCACGGGTAATTACTTTCTTGATTCAACCAATCTAAACCTCCTGGTTATAAGATTTTTCCTAAAAAATCCTTTGTCCTTGGGTTCTGCGGGTTATCAAAGATATCTTCTGCTTTTCCTGTCTCTATAATTTTCCCTTCGTCCATAAAAACTATGCGATCGGCAACTTCCCGGGCAAACCCCATTTCATGAGTCACTACGATCATTGTCATGCCGTTTTTTGCCAAGTCATTCATCACTGCTAATACTTCACCTACCAACTCCGGGTCAAGGGCGGAAGTAGGTTCGTCAAACAACATTATCTGTGGCTTCATAGCCAGTGCTCGGGCAATAGCTACCCGCTGCTTTTGTCCTCCTGATAATTGTGCCGGGTAATTGTTTGCTTTGTCTTCTAATCCGACCTGGACAAGAAGTTCAAGGGCTTCTCGTTTTACTTCCTCTTTAGGAAAATTTTTTACCTGAACCGGTCCTTCCATCACGTTTTTTAAGACGCTCATATGGGGAAACAAGTTGAAGTGTTGAAAAACCATGCCTACTTCTTGACGCAGTTTATTAATATAGCTTTCTTTATTGATCAATCGGTGGCCGCTGATAAAAATTTCTCCCTTATCAGCCTTTTCCAAACGGTTTATGCAGCGAAGCAGGGTGCTTTTTCCGGAGCCGCTGGCGCCAATGATCACCACTACTTCGCCTTCAAAAACCTGCAGAGAAATATTATCTAACACATGGAGTTCCCCAAAATATTTGTGCAAATCTCGGATTTCCACCATTTTTTTGTTAGTTTTTTTTGTCATCATAATGTTTATTACCCCCTAGTGATCGCTGACAGCCAAATAGGATTCCACCTTGTGTACCAGATAAGAAAAAGTAGCGGTAAATGTTAAATAGTAAATACCGGCAATGATAAAATATTCCATAAATCGAAAGTTTGAAGATCCCAATTGTTGTGACTTTAATAATAATTCCCGAATAGTAATGGCACTTGCCAAAGAGGTGTCTTTAATAGTGATGATAAATTGATTTCCCAAAGCTGGAAGGGCTCTTTTAATAGCCTGAGGGAGAATGATCCTGCGCATGGCTTTTGGATAAGTCATACCCAATGACCGGGCCGCTTCCATCTGGCCTTTATCAATAGACTGGATTGCACCCCGAAAAATTTCCGCGATATATGCACCATTATGAACTCCGAAGGCAATTACCGCTGCCGGAAAAGGATCTATTAACAACAGACTGGTAATCCCGTAATAAATGATAAATAATTGGAGGAGTATAGGAGTTCCTCTGATGATGGTAATATAAATGGAGGCAGGTATGTTAAAAACTTTTGATTTGGAAATCCGGGCAAAAGAAACAAACAGTCCGATACCGGTGCCGAGAAGAATGGATGACAGCGCCAGTTCCAAAGTCAAAATGGCGGCCGGAATAAAAACCGGGAACTCTTTTATAATAATGCTAAAATCATAGGGCATGAACATAACCACTCCTTTTTTGCTATAGAGGAATCAGGGAATAGCGGATTCGCTATTCCCTGAAAATTTCACTCAGTTCGGTTTAGTTGGGAATTTTTATTCTAAATCCTCAGGTCCTGAAATGCTGGAGCTTTCCTGAACAAAAAGCTGGGCCCCGGACAAATAATATGGGTTTGTGAAATCGACGGTTTCCAACCTTTCATCTGTAATAGCCATGCTGCCGAAGATGCCGTCATAGCGACCTGAGCGCAGGCCTTCCAAAATACCGCTCCAATCTGTTGTTACCGATGTGTATTTAACACCAAGGCGTTTGGCCACTTCCTGTCCAATTTCTACATCGAAACCGGTAAGCTCGTCCTCAGTTGTAAAATAGTTAAAAGGAGGGTAGCCACCGCTCATGGCAAAGGATATTTCTCCTTTTTCGATTACTCTATTGAGGCTGTTGTCGTCAGCCTGTTCCTCATCCGGAAAGGTTACCGGATATTCTACTCCTTGTGATATATCCGTGCCAAAAAATTTTTGGGAAATTTCGCCATAAGTACCATCTGCAATCAGATCAGAAAGTGCCTGGTTAATGGCCTGACGCAGAGAGTTATCATCCTGGCGGACCGCTACGGCAATGGTTTCATTGTATAAGAGGTCTCCTGCTGTTTTAATGTTGGAAAAATTGCCTTCTTGGATAGCGTAAAGGCCAACTAATCGATCGGTAATTACCCCGTCAATCCTACCGGTAGATAGTTCCTGCAGGGTGAGATTATCATCTTTATAAAGGGATACTTCAGATACTTTCCCAAATTCTTGGGCTTTTTCCTCAAACGTAGTTCCGGTGACGACGCCGATTTTGAAACCGTCTGTTGTACTGCCGCATGCAGTGGCTATTAACATGGCAGTAATAAAAAGAAATGCAATAATGATTTTTGAATATTTTTTCATGGTATTTCACTCCTTAATGTTTAACTTAATTAAAAGACGATATTATATAAGTTTTTTGCGTTTTAGACTATTTCTTTTTAAATAAAGACTACCACCTCCAAAAAAAGACTCGGGCACTCTAACTCTCTCCTGATAGGTCAGAAGAGAGTTAGAGTGCCCGAGTTTCACCTTAATAGGCTCACACTAAACCATTATAAATGATTTATTTCCCAGTCCAGTGCCAATACACGAGAACAAAGAAAGGACCCCAGTTCTCCAAAGCAGATTTTTTGCAATCAAGTTTCGGCCTGTGTTATTACCAACTGTGCAAGACT
>JAQVXR010000244.1 GCA_028709045.1 Desulfitobacteriaceae bacterium
GCAATAATAATTCCAATCACAATAACGATAATAGGCAGAGCCGTACTGGTCATCCCGGTAGCTATCCCGGAAATAATATTAGTTGCTGTCCCGGTCTCGCAGGATTTGGCAATCTCTTTTACCGGATTGTAATCAGCGGAAGTATAATACTCTGTAATTTTTCCGATAAGAAAACCGGCAACTAAACCGGCAACAGTCGCCAGGAAAACACCTGTACTAGTATATGTAGTTTCTATACCAAGGGATGTAACGGTAAAGGTAGCAGGTAAGATAGTTCTGGTCACAATAAAGGTTCCTGCGATCGCAAGAATACTTGCCACGATCGTACCCATATTCAAAGCTTTCTGGGGGCTTGATCCTTCTCCTGTGCGTACAAAGAACGCTCCGATAATAGAAGCAATAATACCCAGTGCGGCAATCAAAAGGGGAGTAAGGATCCCTTCACCATTGGAACCGATTCCCAGAGAAGCTCCTAATGCGATTGCTGCAATAATCGAACCAACATAAGACTCAAATAAGTCTGAACCCATTCCGGCAACGTCACCAACATTATCGCCAACATTGTCGGCAATAACCGCCGGGTTTCTCGGGTCGTCTTCCGGAATTCCCGCTTCCACTTTCCCTACCAGGTCGGCTCCCACGTCGGCAGCTTTCGTATAAATCCCACCGCCGACACGTCCGAACAATGCAACTGATGAAGCTCCCAAGGCAAAACCGTTAATAACGGAAGACTGTCCGGGGAAAAGGAAAATGATAATACCTAACCCGACAAGCCCTAACCCGACTACAGACATTCCCATTACCGCTCCGCCGGAAAAAGCAACTTCCAACGCCTGGTTCAACCCGCTTTGAGCTGCAGCGTTGGCTGTTCTCACATTGGCCTTGGTAGCTACCCGCATGCCGATATTACCCGCAAGGATGGAACAACAGGCACCAAGGAGAAAAGCAATGGCTGTCGTCGGCTTCATGCTTTCTTCACCGGTAGTAACAAATCCGGTAATGGCAATTATCGCCGCCAAAGCTATAATGAAAATAACAAGTACCTTATACTCCCTGTTAAGAAAAGCCATAGCCCCTTCATGGATTGCGGATGAAATTTCCTTCATCCGGGCATTTCCAGGATCCACCTTATTAATCTTATTAGATAAATAAAGGGCAAAAAGCAGAGCTATCACCCCTGCCAAAGGGGCTGCAAAAAATAAACCATCCATTATTCTATTTTACCTCCCAACTCTTTTAGAAAACTAGCGAAATCAAAAGCGTAATTACCAGAAAAGCAATAGCCAGCCCGGCGGAAATCTTACCTAAAAATTCGTCCATCCCCTTCTTTTTCCCAAAAAATGTTTCCGCCCCACCGGCAATCGCACCTGATATACCGGCAGACTTACCGGACTGCAAGAGAACAGAAGCAATTAACCCCAATGAGACCAACAACTGAATAATTAGCAGGAAAGTTTTCACGCACCTTCACCTCCTGTCTCAAATCAATGAATACATTTTAGCACAAACCAAAAAACTCTACAACTCATTGAGGTAGTCTTTAATCCATACTTTCCCGGCACTTTTGTTTAGCGCTTGAGATTATAAAATGCCTCCAGCCCGGCATAGGACGCAACCTCATCCAATTCCTCTTCAATTCTTAAAAGCTGATTATATTTGGCCACCCGGTCTGTCCGGGAAGGAGCCCCGGTCTTAATCTGCCCGGCATTGACAGCAACAACCAAGTCGGCAATAGTTGTATCTTCCGTTTCGCCGGAACGGTGGGAAACTACGGCTGTAAACCCGGCCCGCTTCGCCATTTCAATGGTATCCAGTGTTTCTGTTAAAGTACCGATCTGGTTGAGCTTAATGAGAATTGAATTAGCTGATCCTTTTTCAATACCCCGGGCAAGCCGTTCCGTATTGGTCACGAACAAGTCATCGCCCACGATCTGTACTTTTTGCCCCAGTGTTTGGGTAAGCTTCTGCCAACCGTCCCAATCGTCTTCCGCCAAGCCGTCTTCAATGGAAATAATCGGGTACTTGTCTGCCAGGTCAGCATAAAACTGCACCATCTCTTCGGAAGACTTTTCTAAACCCTCTCCCTTTAAATAATAGGTTCCGTCTTTAAACAGCTCGGTGGCAGCTGTATCAATGGCCAGCATAATATCTGTGCCCGGCTGGTAACCCGCTGCTTGGACAGCATCAATAATTACCGCCAGCGCCTCTTCGTTGGATTTAAGATTCGGGGCAAACCCGCCTTCATCACCTACTGCAGTATTATATCCCTTTCCTTTTAATACTTTTTTGAGATTATGGAATACCTCGGCTCCCATTCTCAGTGCTGATGCAAAGCTTGGTGCGCCAACCGGCATAATCATAAATTCCTGAATATCCACATTGTTATCCGCATGCTTGCCGCCGTTTAAAATGTTCATCATCGGCACCGGCAAGGTCTTCGCATTTATCCCGCCCAGGTATTGATACAAAGGCAATCCTAGGTAGTTTGCCCCTGCTTTAGCCACTGCCAAGGAGACCCCTAAAATGGCATTGGCCCCAAGTTTGCTTTTATTGGGTGTCCCATCCAGCTCCAACATTACTTTATCAATGTACAACTGGTCCAAAGCACTTAATCCGACAACCTCGGGGGCAATAATAGTATGCACATTTGCCACCGCATTCAAAACACCCTTGCCAAGGAAACGGTCTTTTTCTCCATCCCGAAGCTCCACTGCTTCATAAGCGCCGGTGGAAGCCCCCGAAGGAACCGCCGCCCGTCCAATAGTGCCGTCTTCTAAAAATACCTCAACTTCAACGGTGGGATTACCCCTGGAGTCAATAATCTCCCGGGCATTTATATCCGTAATCAGAGACATGTTGGTTACCTCCTAAATATAAATTAATATTTTAGTCTTTCAAAATTAAACTCGTCCCGGTCATTTCCTCCGGTTTTTCTAATCCTAAAAGCTCCAGCATAGTAGGAGCCACATCCTCCAAAGCCCCATCGGTACGAAGCTTAATGTCTTTCAGTTGATCCTGTACCAAAATAAAGGGCACCTGATCACAGGTATGGGCAGTATGGGGTTCTCCTGTCTCTTCGTCCAGCATACACTCTGCATTACCATGGTCGGCAGTGATAATGAGTGTGCCTCCCTGCGCTCTTACGGCTGATGCTACCCTTTCTAAGCAGGTATCAACTACTTCCACTGCTTTAATCGTTGCTTCCACTATTCCGGTATGACCTACCATATCGGGGTTGGCATAATTGAGAATTATGACGTCATTATTACCGCTTGCAATTTTATCCGTTACTGCTTCGGTTACTTCAAAA
>JAQVXR010000245.1 GCA_028709045.1 Desulfitobacteriaceae bacterium
TAAAAAGTCCTGTAATAACACTCCGGCCATCCTAATGCAAAAGGATTTGAGTTTTCAAATCCTTTTGTTTTGGTCTTTCAGAGGATAAATCCTATAAAAACACTCGAACATGCCTTTACTCCATTATTCACTAAAGCTATCTGTACATAATCGTAATACGAATATAAAATTTATTATTTGTCTTGTTTACTCAGTAATCCATCTGCCAATAAATGGCAGGTGGTTTTTATTGGCAAATGGGGGTATGAATAGTATGATCTGTATAACAAGTAAAGAGAGGTTGCTATTATGGAAAAATCGACTGGAAGATATGCATGGACCGCTACTGTTGGAACAAAAGGTCAAATAGTTATTCCAAAGGAAGCCCGAGAAATATTTAATATTCAGCCAGGAGACACACTAATTATCCTGGCAGATAAAGAACAGGGAATCGCTATTCCGCCTAAGAATACATTTGACAAGTATTTTCAAATGATTTTTGGCGGTAAGAAATAATAAACGGAGGATATGAGTGCATATTTCGGTGACATCCGGACACTGATTCCGGAAACATCCGGACAGCATATCGGAATTATCCGGACAGCATATCGGAAACATCCGGACACCTTGTCGAGCTAACAAATTAACTGGTAACCTTAAAGCATTATGTTTTAAGGGAGGCCAAAAATGAGGAGGCTGGACATGTCAAAAGTAAAAGAAATACTAAGGTTAAAATTTGATGTAGGATTATCTTTAAGAGATATCGCAGCATCATGCAATTGTGGAAAATCAACAGTTGACGACATACTCAAAAGGGCTCAGAATGCCAATGTCTCTTGGCCGTGTGACCTTAACGACAAAGAACTTTTATCTTTAATTTATCCGCCCGCCGCAGCCCGCAAAAAAGCAATAGAGCCCGATTTGAACTACATCTTTAACGAGATGAAAAAGAAGAATGTGACCCTAATGCTTCTATGGGAAGAATATAAGCGGGATAACCCTGACGGAGTAATGTACACTCAATTCTGCGAACGATATAGGAATTTCAAAAAATCAAATCAAATAACCATGCATATTGAACACAAAGCAGGGGAAGAGATGCAGGTCGATTGGGCCGGCAGCACTCTACCATACATAGAACCTTCAACCGGTGAAGAAAAAAGAGCATACATATTCGTATCAGTTCTTCCGGCATCAGCATATCCCTTTGTCTATGCCTATGAGGATATGAAACTTCCGAACTGGATTGATGCCCATGTAAGAGCCTTTGAGTATTATGGCGGTGTCCCCAGAATCATAATTCCCGACAATACCAAGACTGCCGTTAAGGTTCCAAGTTTGGTTGATCCACAGCTTAATGCAAGCTATTTGGAGATGGCTCGGCATTATGGAACTACTTTAGTGCCTACAAGGCCGAGAAAGCCCAAGGATAAGGCTGCAGATGAAAATATGGTAGGAAATATCTCTAGGCGTATAATTGCTGCACTTCGTAACCATCAATTCTTTAGTCTGTTTGAGATTAATCAGGCAATAAAAACTGAGCTTAATAGATTTATCAACAGGCCTTTTCAGAAGCTCAAGGGTAACCGTTTATCTGCATTTAAAACTATTGATAAACCTGCTCTTAAACTCTTGCCTGCTACCCGTTACGAATATGCAGATTGGATAGAGGCTAAGATAGCTTTTAACTACCATGTTGAATACCAAGGTTTTTTCTACAGTGTACATTATTCCAACATTGGCAAAGCTTCAAGGATTAGAGCCACTGCTTTAATGATTGAAGTATTTGTTGATGGTATAAGGGTTGCAGCTCATAAGAGGAACTTTAACACATACAAACGGTATATTACTCTTCCGGAGCATATGCCTGAATCTCATAAGGCAGTTACCGCATGGAATTCTGAAAGATATTTGTCTTGGGCTGAAAAATTTGGGCCCCAAACCAAACAGTTGATTTCCAATATTCTTGATAGCCGTGAGTATCCGGTACAGACCTATCGCGCTTGTATGGGTATTATGAGGCTTGCTTCAAGCTATCCTGCTGAAGTTGTTGAACAGGCCAGTAAGATAGCAATTGAGAAGAGAACCTGTAACTACAAGTACTTTAGCATTATCATAAGGCAGATTGCTCTGAAGGATTCTACTTCAAACAGTGAAAAAGTAATTACAAACCATAACTTGCGTGGTGCCAAAACTTATGCCGGAGGTGGGTTAAATGCTTAGAAATCAAACAATCGAGAAGCTCCGGGATATGAAACTTAAAGCCATGGCTCAAATGTTAAGCGAGGCTAATCCTTCAGACTTGGAGCTATCCTTTGAAGAAAGACTTGGCCTTATGGTTGAGAAAGAATGGATGGCCAAGAAGAACTCCAAGATAAAACGATTACTGAGAAATGCGAATCTTGGGATAAATGCTTGCATAGAGGATGTCGAATACTCATCAAACAGAGCTATCGACAAGCAATCTATCGTTGAGCTTGCAAGCTGTAGTTTTATTGAAAAATCATTAAATATTATCACTACCGGGAAGACAGGCAGTGGGAAAACCTATTTGATTTGTGCCTTTGGTAGTAATGCCTGTAGAAAAGGCTACACCGTTAGATATTACAGAATTCCTGAGCTACTCTTAGACATACAAGATGCAAAAGCGCATAATCAGTACTCAAAATTCATGAAGCAAATTCAAAGTGTTCGTCTTCTGATTCTAGATGATATTGGGTTAAAATCATATACTTTGGAGGAAAGCCGTGACATTTTGGAGATTGCAGAATCCCGTTATGATAGAGGGTCTATGATTCTGGCAGGGCAAATAGCCCATAGTCAATGGTATGAACTTTTTCCCGATCCAACTATTGCTGATGCGATAATGGATAGGATAATCCACAACTCCTATATTCTTGAGCTTGATTCAAAAGTATCAATGAGGGAAATTATGGCTGCAAAGAAAATGTAGAAATTTTAATAATCTAATATTTTTGTTGCTGAAAAGCAGCAATTATTTTACAATCAAACTAGCCGGCAAAGTGTCCGGATGCATCCGGTTTCGTGTCCGGATGTTTCCGGAATCGCCGTCCGGATGTTCCGGTATATGCACCTGGCATATGTAGCTGTAACCGTCAAAACGTGCAATCGTACTAATCGCCATAGCGTAATCCCTCCTCAACAAGATTTTTATACTCAATAAGTTCGTCCGCAGTAATATTACTTTCAAGTGTTATCAAAATTTCTTCAATACTCGGATAAATAACATTGTTTATAATATATCTGCGTCGTCTTTCCTCTATAATGTTTGTGTTAATTTTTTTATCCTTTAATTCTTCCT
>JAQVXR010000050.1 GCA_028709045.1 Desulfitobacteriaceae bacterium
TATGGGTGATGTCTTTAAAAACTATCGGGAAATCATCATGGTCATGTCCTGCGGTATTGCCGTGAGAAGCATTGCCCCGTATATCAAGTCAAAGCTTTCTGACCCGGCGGTGGTGGTGCTGGATGAAAAAGGTAATCATGTGATCAGTCTTCTTTCCGGACATTTGGGGGGAGCAAATCACTTGGCGAAAGAGGTAGCAAAAATAACCGGGGGAGAGCCGGTAATTACTACTGCCTCAGATAATTTAGGTCTGGAGTCTGTGGACATGCTGGCCAAAAGAAATGATTTGGTTTTATCCGACATGGAGCAGGTAAAAAAAGTGACTGCCACATTAGTTAACGGAGAGAAAGTAGCCATCGTTTGTGATGGCTGGAGAGGGGATTTTGGGGAGAACCTTATTTCCATGACAAAATGGGAGGTGCCCGACAGAAAGCCGGACGCGGTTATTTACATTGGAAATCAGGAAAAACCCTGGACGAAGGATTTGGATATGTCGGTTGCTAAGCTCTATTGGCGCAACCTTGTTATCGGTGTTGGGTGTAAAAAAAATATTGCTCCGGAAGAAATGTTTCAAGCAGTGGAGATATTGTTTCGAGAGCATAATTTGTCATTGAAAGCGGTAAGGAAGATTGCCACTGTGGACTTAAAGCAGGACGAACCGGCCATTCTTAATTTGGCACAAAAGCTGGGTGTCGATATTCAAATTGTGGAACGAAAAGATATTTCCGCTATCGAAAATAATTTTTCCTGTTCCCCATTTGTCAAAGAAAAAATTGGTGTCGGCTGTGCCTGTGAGCCGGCGGCATTTTTAGCTTCCCGTCAGGGTAAATGTCTTGTGCCTAAAAAAAATTTTAATGGTATTACCCTTTGCGTTTATGAATTAGTAGCAGAAGAGACAGTCAGGGGACTGGGGAGGTAGACATGAAAGGAAAAATTTTTGTCATCGGTATTGGGCCGGGAGACCCGGACAATATGACGGCCAGAGTATATAAGGCGATAGAAAAATGCCAGGTTTTAGTGGGCTATACCGTTTATATTGAACAGGTCAAGGAACTTTCATCCGGCAAAGAAATAATCAAAAAGTCCATGGGGCAGGAAGTGGAACGGGGGCGGATTGCCATTGAAAAGGCCTTGGAAGGAAAGATTGTCGGTGTGGTCTGCAGCGGAGACTCCGGACCTTACGGTATGGCTGGACTGATTCTGGAATTGTTAAAAGATCACTCTGATCGAGAAGAAATATCCTGCGAGGTTATCCCCGGTATTACCTCCGCACTTTCCTGCGCGTCGTTACTGGGAGCGCCCATTGTGGAAGATTTTTGTACCATCAGTTTAAGCGATTATATGACACCCTGGGAACGGATCATCAATCGCTTGGAACATGCCTGCGCCGGGGATTTTGTTATTGCCCTTTATAATCCTCGGAGCCTGGCTCGCCCTGATTACCTGGAGAAAGCATTGAGAGTGGTAAGACAATTCAGGGAAGGATCCACGCCTATTGGCCTTGTGCGCAATGCCTATCGGGAGGATCAAAAAGTGATGGTATTACCATTAGAAGATTTTGATCCGGAGATGGTAGATATGTTCTGCACCGTAATTATCGGCAACAGCAAAACCTACCAGGCAAACGGTTTAATGATCACATCCAGAGGGTATCAGTTATGATGCTCGTTTTGGGGGGAACAAGTGATGCCCTGGAAATTGCCGGCGAACTATACCAAAGGAAAAAAGAGGTTGTTGTCAGTACAGCTACCGAGTATGGGTACACTGTCTCCAAAGGGAAATTTCCCGGTCGGGTAGTGTCTGGAAAAATGACCGGGGAGGATCTAAAAAACTTTCTTAATAAATATCGAATATCATCTGTGATTGATGCTTCCCATCCCTTTGCAGGAAACATTTCCAAGAACGCCGTTTCTGTTTGTCAGGAAATGGGTATCGAATATCTCAGGTTTGAAAGGCCGCAGATTGAAAAAAAGAACTCCGGTGTTATTTACTGTAACGATTTTGCAGAGGCCGGAGAACTGGCGGAAACACTGCCGGGCATTATTTTTATCACAATTGGGAAGAACCATATTGAAACGGTACTGGAAAAGATCAGTGATAAAACAAGGGTAAGAGTCCGCGTGCTGCCTCAGTCGGAAACAATTGCTCAACTGGAAGGCCTTGGTTTAAATGCTGACCAGATCATTGCCCTAAAAGGACCCTTCTCTGAAGAGATGAATTTATTAATGTTAAAGGAAACAGAGGCCGCTAGTTTAATTTGTAAAGATAGCGGAAAGCAAGGGGGCACAGATGCCAAACTGGAGGCGGCACTGAAACTGGGTATAAAAACTTTGATGATCAAGCGGCCGAGGATAGATTATCCAAACAAATATCAAGATGTGGCCGAATTAATTAACTATGTTTCTCGGAAAAATTGTTTTTTTGAAGGGGATTGACTCAAACTTTTGCAGATGCAAATAAGAGATAAGGGTATTTAAGTTTCCAATGCACGAAGCCCGTGGAGCGTAAAAACTTAAATACCCTTTAGACAGTCTACAGCGGATGCGTGCTGTTTATTTATTACCTGCGTAATGTAGCAACTAATCGTTTCGGGTAGATTAATAAATCCAAAGCGTCGCAAATATCTTTCACTATCAAATCAGCATTAGTCAAGGCGTTGGTACACAACCCTTCATCTCCTAAAACAGCAATCCCTAACGCGCATGCTCCCAGCATGGTAACATCGTTAGCACCGTTTCCGATGCCGACAACATTTCCCAGTCCCAGACGTTGGACAAATTTTTCCTTTTGCACTCCACCTACGTTAGAGTTATCCAGGCAGTGTAACTTTGCAGGTATCCCTTCACATTCCTCAGCGCATGTACCGAAGGTATCCGCACTAATAATATAAATATCTAAATCCTGCGACAAGGTTTCCAATCGTTCCTTCACACCGGGAATAATTCTGCCGTCACAACCGATTGTTCCGTTAAAATCCAACACGAGATAATGCAGTTCTAAATCCCCCCAGCCGGGAATTTGGAATTTTAACATGGTTTCACCCCTCTTAAAAGATTGGTAACCAATTCATGGTTAATTACAGTATACCATAATAAACTAAGCTAAAAGAACCTTATGGAAAAAAATAGAAATATTTAAATTTGTGATTATATTCAGATTTCCTTCAGCGATCAATAATATAAGCGGAAGATGAGCGTTGTTTTAGGTACACCTAACCTTTTAGAATTTTCTAAGGTTGTCTTAAGGAAATGTTTTTTGGATAAAATTAGCTTGACATTAAAAATAATGATTACTATTATTAATAGTATATTAGAGGAATCTATTTGTTGTTGGTGGAGATATTAATAATATGTAAAAAAAACCGGCACAGGCAGTTAGATTTTATCATCGCGAATAGTATTAATTTGGGTGGACAATTTGAAAAAGCAAAAAAATAAAATCAGGAGGTACGTTTAATGAAAGAATTAAAAGGAACAAAAACGGAGCGGAATCTGCTGGAAGCTTTTGCAGGCGAATCACAGGCACGGAACAAGTATACATATTTTGCTTCAGTGGCTAAGAAGGAAGGCTACGAACAGATTGCTGCCTTATTTTTGGAAACTGCCGATAACGAAAAGGAACATGCGAAAATCTGGCTTAAAAAGTTAAAAGGCATTGGGAATACCATTGAAAATTTAAAAGAAGCAGCAACAGGAGAGAATGACGAGTGGACAGGAATGTATCCTAAGATGGTTCAGGAAGCCCGGGAAGAAGGATTTGAAGAAATTGCAAAACTATTTGATGGGGTAGCTAAAATAGAAAAGGAACATGAGGAACGTTTTAAAAGGCTTTTAGCAAACATTGAAGATGGAAAGGTTTTTAGAAAGAATGACAAAGTTTATTGGAAATGCCGGAACTGCGGACATATCCATGAAGGAACGGAAGCACCTGAAGTATGCCCGGTATGTGATCATCCCAAAGCTCATTTTGAAGTAACGGCTACTAACTATTAATGTGATATATGAGAGAAAGTATCCTGTCTAATGAGATGGGATACTTTTTTTATAGATTTCATATAATTACATTGTTTCTTCAGGAGAATAGTGTCTTTCTGAAACGTGGAGATCAATTTTTTCAGATGTTGTTTGCGTGGGTTTATAGTATGATTCCATCCATTGAATGGCGGTAGAGTTTTCGAAGCTTTCCAACTGGGATGATCTTTGGGCAAATTCTTTTACCAATTGAGCTGCTTCTTCAACTTCAATGATCGTACCGGGTCCCCCCACACATCCTCCGGGACATCCCATGCCCTCCATAAAGTTTGCCTCAAGCTTTCCTTCTTCAATCTCTCTTAACAGTTCACCGCACTGTTTTAAGCCATTACCTTTTACCGGCTTAACTATTATATTGGGATCATGTCTTTGCACCGCTCTGATAATTGCTTCCGTGACTCCGCCTGTATGGGCAAAAATTCTGCCGTCATGGGAGGCGTCGTTGATTTCAATTCTGCCCAAGGAACCGTCCAATTTTATTTCCGCTGCCTCCAAGAGGGCCTTTGTTTCCTTAAAGGTAAGTACACAGTCAACGGCAGGCTGGAGGTCCGGGCGTTTTGCTTCATTCTTTTTGGCAATGCAGGGGCCGATAAATACTACCCGGCAGTTTGGATCTCTTTCTTTTAGCATTCTCCCCATGGCAATCATCGGTGATATCGTAGGTGAAACAAGGTTAGCTACTTTGGGCCGCAGTTTTTCAATAAATTTTATAAAAGCCGGGCAGCAGCAGGAAGTAATCATAAATTTCTTGCCCTGATTCATTCTTTCAACAAATTCTTCTGCTTCGTAAATGGTGGTGATATCAGCTGCCAAAGCCACTTCATATACTTCGGTAAAACCAAGTGATCTTAAGGCAGACTTAAATATCTCGGGACTTACTTCCCGACCGAACTGGCCGACAAAAGAGGGAGCCAAAATGGCATAGATTGGATGGGTGGTGCTTTGGAGAAGCATAGTGGCTACTTGAGCAAATTCAGAGCGGGCGACGATGGCGCCGGAAATGCAGGAATTAACACAATGACCGCATTCTACGCACAAGTCATGATTGATTTTATGTAGACCGGATTCCTCACACGATAGTGCCCCGGTCGGACAAACATGGGTGCAGGGTTGTGATTGGGGACTGCAATGTTGACAAATGCCTTCCAGCATTTCCACCAGAGGGGGATTTGTATCTTGGGGAGTTTCTAAAAGATAATTTAAATGCCTTTCTACCTGCCGAGAGGTCGCAGGGTCATTCTTTTTTTCCGGCAGACATTCTTCAATAATTCCCCTGATTAGCTTATCACGTTTTTTATCGTTTCCTGCCTTAATGTGTTTGGCCAGGTTTACTAAAATATTATGGGTTATATCAACTCTGTTCATTTTTTACTCCCCGAGGAAAGTTCCTACCTATAATTTTTGCTGTATCTTTGTTGGTTATTCCTGAAAATGCGATTTCACATGATATTAGCCTATAAAACAAAAAGCCATGCTCGGCTTTGGGCATAGCTGCGGCATAAAATTTAATTTTTTATGTTGGGCTTAATTCTATCCAGATAAAAGCGAATACATAAGGTAAACACAAAGTCATAAACAAGAAAGAGAGGTTGTACTGCGATGATGATAAATGCTGGATGAAAGGGAAACTTAATATTAATCTTAAACAAGGTGGTGACAGTTAAATAGGCCAAAAGAAAACCAATGTTCAATACCACGAGCTTTAATATAGCTTCAAAGAATCGGTTGTGTAAACGCTCGATCAGTGTTTTAAAAACTCCGTAGTGACCTAATACTAATATGTAGGGGATTAAGCGAAGCTTATGGGGAATGATGATTAAAGCCAAGAGGGATGTCACAACGTAAAACATCCATCCGGCAGTTGTTCCGTATTCCAGGATCATCACGGCAATAAATACAGAACTTAGCCCATAGAAAAAAATGCGATTGGTGGGCAGAATGGTGGCCAAAAATAAAAAAATCAGTGCACAGGCGGCTAAGACACCTCCGTAGGCAGTTCTTTTTGCTGGAGAGTTTTTAACAGCATTCAATTAAATCTCCTCCGCAACATTCACAACAACAGTCGGAACAATAGAGACAGGTACAAAGTTCACAAAGCCCCCCCTGATTATATCCCCGCTGGCGGGAGGCAGCTTGGTAATGCCGCTGAGACATGTTAATACTGTTCCAGACGGCAGCATATTCCGGATTTCCCGGGTTCATGCGCATGGCGGCTTGAATATTGTCTGCGGCCTGTTGGTACCAACCTCTTTTTAGAGCAATCAAGCCGTTTAGAAAATACCAGTCTGAATGGTTCCTGTCCAGGTTCTGGAGCAGGGCATAGGCAGCATCAAGATTTCCCGCCTGGATAAAGGCACGGACCCTTTGGAACCCCTCATTGCTTTCACTGCGATTCTGGTATCCCTGATGACTCTGGTGCGATTGAGAGCCGCTATGCGGGTTTTGGACATGATTCATCAAATAATTATATGCCTCATTAATTTCTTTCATTTTTTCTTCAGCCAAACCGGATAAAGGATTATCCAGGTATTTATCAGGGTGATATTTTTTTGCCAGTTCCCGGTAAGCGTCACGGATTTCTTCTTTGGTAGCATTCTCCCTGACACCAAGTATTTCGTAATAATTTTTCATTGTTTTTACAGCTCCTTTGATTCAAAACACTTTCTGTTTGCTTCATCATTCCCAGATAAATAATGTTTTCCAGGATTCCCTTATTATTAGAGAGATCAAGTAGTTCAAAAGACTGGCTGATTTGACTTAATGTGTAAGTGAGTAAGAATTCGACTTTGGGTTTAATGTTTTTTTGAAAAATTTCCGATTCTTCTCCCTGATAGCCGTAGGCATAAAGGTAAGGGTTGTATTTTTTCTTTTCCATATCCTCAGTTAAATCATCATAGGCATCAACCAGATAAATCCATTTGCCTAAGTTGTACCCCAGCCACTTTACTGCGCTGACTTCCCTTTTCGGACAACCTTCCCCTGGACAAAGGTTTTCGAGAATTTTAGCAAAAGTATCTGCGACTTGGTCAATATTTGCGCTCTTAGCTTTTTCTAAAACAGATAATTCATTGGTTTTGGCAGAAATCAGTTCTGCACTATCAGGGTGCAGGTGGGCGGCTTTTTTATAGGCACTTTTAAGCATCTTCATTCCTATCCAGGAAATTGGGGAGCGGTCATCGTTCCAATTATCCTTCAGGTTGTGATAGGCAAGGAGGATATTGATATCAGCGGCATAATTCACAAACGGATTGTCGGCAATCATTAAGTGTTTTCGTAAGGGATGGACCAAGCATCTTTCCTGTATCAAATGTTCTTCTGTTCGATGCCAAGAAGAAAGAAACAGGGCTAAAAATGTGGTGTCGAAGTTTAAAACAAGTCTTCCAAACTGTCCGTATCTTTTTTTTAATGCCCGGCACAGCCCACAGTAATATGCCCGGAAAAGATAGTATTCTTTTATTTTTAGTTCATCTTTGTGCACCTTAATATATCCAAACATAACTCCCTTATTTCGCGGTTAAGCAGGGATTTCCTGCTGCAGGTATCAATTAAACATAGGTCTTAAAATAAGTATATCATGGATAGAGGCCTTTACCCAGCAGATTTTGGTTTTGGCACAAGAAAAGGTATTGCAGCAGAAAAGAATCAGTGATACGATAATTCTTACACAGAGCCGGTAGGTAAGAACCCGGCATTTCATTATCTTCAAGTGTTTCTCTCTGCAACACCTATTTTGGCAGGAACGAAATTTGCAGAAATTTTTTGGTATGTAATATAAGAGATCATTTCTGGGGAGGGTGTAGAATTACCAGGAAGTGATATCGATAAATGTGTTTGGGTCGATTAAGGGGTCAATGATTTTATGATTTCTTGTTTCTGTACGTGTATTTTTAATATCAAAAAAATAATTGGAATCAATCTGTACATCGATAATCATCTTAATACCTCCGAAACTTATGAAAATTTTTAGATGATATATAAATACCATGCCCGTACTTTTAAATTTTTATGCTGTTTCTCGGGAATTAGATGTTCATTAAGAAAGGAAATATTTTTAAGGTAAGAACATGAGCGACAAAAGCAACAACGGAAAAAATTCAACTCTCATCTATCACGGCGCCTTATTTTTGGCTGTGCTCATTTGGAGTACTACTTTTGTTAATATTAAGATTGTCATAAAAGAAGTCCCGCCCAACACTTTGGCATTCCTGCGTTTTTTAGTTGCCGGTATTGTTTTGGCAGTTTTTTTTGTTATCAGGCGCGAGCCCCGGATTCCCAAAAAAGATTGGCTGCAGGTAATCATTGGTGGGTTAGCAGGTGTTACCCTGTACAATATTTTGCAGAACCAAGGCTTGCGGTATGCAGGTGCTACCGAGGCGGCAATTTTGACATCAGTTTCTCCCGTTTTTATGGTTCTTTTTGCTTGGGCTTTTTTAAAGGAAAGGCCGGTGGCTCGTCAACTTGTGGGGATTGGGGCAGCATTTGCGGGATCAGTGCTGGTGTCCACCAATGGGCATTTAGGTGATCTGGCTGTAGATTCCCTAAGGCTGTATGGAGATGCTCTGATGCTTCTGACAGCTGTTGCTTGGGCGGCTTACAGTATCAGCATCAAACCTCTTTTGGAAAGATACCCGCCGGTATCCGTGTTAACTTATTGTACCGTGGCCGGCACTCTTTTTTTAGTACCGGTTTTTCTTTTGGACAATCCGGCGAATTTACTAGAAATCAGCTTTATTGGTTGGCTCAATGTTTTTTATTTAGGTATTCTTGCTTCTGCCTTTGCTTATCTCCTCTGGAATACCGCGCTTAAGAAAGTGGCGGTGACTACGGCTGCCGCCTATATTTATCTCTTGCCGGTTCTCTCCGCAATCTTTGCGGCATTGGTTCTCCATGAGACTATTACCGTTTATATTGTGGTCGGAGGTGTGGTAGTTTTAGCGGGGACTTATTTTGCCAGTGAATAAGGATGATTTATTGGCCAGTATGGTAATTGGGGTTTCTTGCCATGTCGGCGATATTTTTGCTATAATAACAAAGATAGTTAGTTTGTCAAAGGATGGTGAAAAAATTGGCCATTTCAGTAAAAGATGTTGAGCATGTTGCCCTGTTGGCTCGTCTAGAGCTTTCGGATGAGGAAAAAAACATGTATACGGAGCAGCTCAATACCATATTAGGATACATGGAAAAATTAAAAGAATTGGATACAGCCGGTGTTCCTCCAACAGCCCATGTGCTCCCTATTCATAATGTTTTAAGAGAGGATGTCGAACGGCCTTCCATGGACAGGGAAAAAGTGCTTCAAAATGCTCCCTACAGGGAAGACGGCCAGTTCCGGGTGCCAAAAATCGTTTAAGTTGAACACGGTTACTCTGTCCACTTATCGATTTAAATGATTTACAATTTAAGTTGAATTAGGTTTTAATAAGAGAACAAAGAAGCTTCCAGAAAAGGAGGTTCATGACATTGGATTTATACAGGCTGACGATACATGAACTGCATGAAATGCTCATAAAAAAAGAAATTAGTTCTTTAGAATTGATAAAAAACGTTATTGATCGTATTGAAGAAACTGACCCAAAGATAAAAGCATATGTTACAGTGGTTAAGGAACAGTCTTTGGCAAAAGCACAGGAGGCGGATGACTTAATTTCTCGAGGTGAGAATGTCGGCCCGCTCACAGGGATTCCCATGGCTTTAAAAGACAATATGTGTACGGAAGGGATTCCCACTACCTGTTCATCACAAATTCTGAAAAATTTTGTGCCGCCTTATGATGCAACTGTTACTCGGCGGCTATCCGATGAAGGAGCGATACTCTTAGGGAAACTAAATATGGACGAGTTTGCGATGGGGTCTTCCACAGAGAATTCAGCCTTTTTTCACACGCGAAATCCCTGGAACACCGATTGCGTTCCGGGAGGCTCCAGCGGTGGGGTTGTAGCTGCTGTAGCGGCTGACGAAGCGGTGTTTACTCTGGGTTCGGATACGGGAGGATCTATCAGGCAGCCTGCATCCTTCTGCGGGGTAGTTGGGCTGAAACCTACATACGGTTATGTTTCCCGCTATGGACTGATTGCTTTCGCTTCATCTTTAGATCAGATTGGACCGGTGACCAAGGATGTCACCGACTGTGCGCTGGTGTTAAATGCTATTGCCGGCCATGATCCCAAAGATTCTACATCGGCAGATGTGCAGGTGCCTGACTTTACAAAATATTTGACCGGCGATGTAGAGGGGATGAAAATCGGCATTCCTAAAGAATATTTTGCTGAAGGTATTCAGCCGGAAGTAAAAGATGCCGTGATGACTGCTGTTCAACAGTTTGCCGACTTAGGTGCTGAGGTGGAGGAAGTATCTTTGCCTCATACGGAATATGCTCTCCCCGCTTACTATATTATTGCTCCTGCTGAATGCAGTTCCAATCTGGCGAGGTATGACGGGGTACGTTACGGCCATCGAACCGAAGAGTCGGAAGATATAGTTACCATGTTTAAGAAAACCCGTTACGAGGGATTTGGGCAGGAAGTTAAAAGGCGGATTATGTTGGGCACCTATGCCTTAAGTTCCGGCTATTATGATGCCTATTATCTTAAGGCACTAAAAGTAAGAACTTTAATTAAAGAAGATTTTGACCGGGCTTTTGAAAAGTATGATGTTCTCATCAGTCCTGCTTCTCCTAGCACCGCATTTAAGTTTGGAGAAAAATTGAATGATCCGCTTGCCATGTATATGTCCGATACGATGACAATTCCCATTAACCTAGCCGGCATTCCAGGCATCTCTGTTCCCTGCGGATTTGCTCAGGGGTTGCCCATTGGACTGCAAATTATGGGAAAAGCTTTTGGTGAAGGAAACATTTTAAAGGCAGCTTACGCCTACGAGCAGGTCGCAGGTTTTTATCGGCAGAAGCCAAACCTCACAGGGGAGGAGTAATCTGATGAATATCGATAAATATGAAATAGTAATCGGACTTGAAGTTCATGCGGAATTAAAGACCAATACAAAAATATTTTGTAATTGCACAACAAAATTCGGGGGCGAACCTAACACTCATGTCTGCCCTGTTTGCTTAGGGCTTCCGGGAGTATTACCTGTGTTAAATAAAAAGGTTGTTGATTTTGCTATTATAGCCGGCTTGGCTTTAGACTGTGAAATAGCTGAGTATTCTAAGTTTGACAGAAAGAATTATTATTATCCTGATCTGCCGAAGAATTTCCAAACTTCTCAATATGATTTGCCGATATGTTTAAACGGGTATCTCGATATTAATGTGGACGGAGAAACAAAGCGTATCGGTATTACCCGTATTCACATGGAAGAGGATGCTGGAAAGTTGGTGCATGGCGGGGAGACGATTTCCAGTTCTGATTTTTCCTTGGTTGATTATAACAGGACAGGCGTACCGCTTTTGGAAATTGTTTCAGAACCGGATATGCGTTCTCCGCTTGAAGCTAGGGCTTACCTGGAGCAGTTAAAGGCGGTATTGGAATATACTGAAGTGTCCGATTGCAAGATGCAGGAAGGATCCCTCCGCTGTGACGCCAATATTTCTATTATGCCAAAGGGAAGTTCTGTTTTTGGGACACGAACGGAAATCAAAAATTTAAATTCTTTTCGTGCTTTGCAGAGGGCACTGGAATATGAAATACTGCGCCAGGCTGAGGTTGTAGAAGAGGGGGGGACGGTGATTCAGGAAACTCGCACCTGGGATGATGCCAAGGGAATTACCCTTCCTTTAAGAAGCAAGGAAGAAGCCCATGATTACAGGTATTTTCCTGAACCGGATTTACTGCCCCTGGTAATCAGCAGGGACTGGGTGGAAAGAATTAAAAAAACTTTGCCGGAATTGCCCCAAGCTCGAAAAGAACGGCTTATCAAAGAGTATGGTCTCCCTGAATATGATGCCGGCATTATTACCGGTTCAAAAGCACTGGCGGATTATTTTGCTTCATGTGTTAATATTTATCCCGAAGCAAAAACGATAAGTAACTGGTTGATGGGGGATTTAACCCGTCTCCTCAATGCCGGTGAGAAAGAAATAACCGATTCTCCTATTACCCCGGAAATGCTGGTGGAAATGCTTCAGCTTTTGGATAAAGGTACGATCAGCGGCAAAATTGCCAAGACAGTATTTGAAGAAATGTTTGAAACTGGTAAACGGGCGGAGGAGATCGTCAAAGAAAAAGGTCTTGTCCAAATATCCGATCAAGCATCTCTGGAAAAAATGGTGGATGAGGTGATTGGAGCTAATCCTAAATCGGTTGAGGATTACCGGGCAGGAAAAGAAAAGGCCATTGGTTTTTTAGTCGGACAGGTTATGAAGCTGTCAAAAGGAAAAGCCAACCCTGGGTTGGTAAACACAATGTTAAGAGAAAAAATGAAATAGTTCAATACATAGCCCGGCATGCTGCCGGGCTAAAATTTTTAGCAAAAATTTTGAGACATTGTGAAGCGACATTACCTGTCAATAATTTACATCAAATTTTAGAGGTCTTTGTATGAAGCTTGCGAATATTATATAGTGAGGCAGACAAAGTAGCCTTATAAAATTCAGAATTTTCAAAAAACAAAACTAATTGCATCCGCTTTCTCATATGATTAGATAATAAGACGCCCGCTATCATGTACTGCCTCTAAAGAGGTAAGATCGGTCTAAATTAACTCGAAGTTGCCGTGTTTTTTAACTAAAGGGGGTGGTGGGAGGGGGAATAAAACAAAAGATCAGCTTACTGGTTTGAGTATGAGGAAAGGAGGAAGATGCTGATGGCAAATTCGAACAACAATAATCCTATTGCCGATCCCGGTCCTCTTGGGTTAGCCGGTTATGCTGCCAGTACCCTGGCTTTATGCACATATAATGCCGGACTGCTGCCTGCCTCAGGGAAAGCAATCGTTTTTATGCTGGCATTCTGGTATGGAGGTATCGTCCAGATCTTGGTAGGCATGTGGGAAATTAAAAGAAATAATCTATTTGGTGCTGTGGCTTTTACTACTTATGGAGCTTTTTGGTGTGCCTTTGCTTCCATGGAGGTTTTTGTCAAAGCAGGAATTTATACATTTGGTGCTTTTGATGTGGGGTTATTTTTGCTGGCGTTTACCATTTTTACGTTTTATATGTGGATTGGGACTTTCAAATTAAATAATGCTCTTCTTTTTACTTTTACCACATTATTTCTTGCCTTTCTCTTTTTAACCCTTGGTGAATTTGGCTTTGGTACCACTGTTTTAGGAGGCTGGATTGGGATTGCTTCTGCGCTTGGTGCATTTTACACTTCAGCAGCCAGCGTTATTAATAATGTCTTTCGGAGAAAGGTTCTCCCCATTGGTCCTAGGGGCTAAAAATTAATGATAAAAAATCCGGATTTCAAAGTCCGGATTTTTTATTTTGAAAAACCTTTATCAACTATTATCTTTTTATAAATACCGTCCAGTTTTCCCCACGATTATTGTCCCAATTATTGGCACTGTCTTTGAAGCAGAAGTTGAAAGTACCATCCGACAGTGGTGTAATATCACATGCGCAACCGGTAGCTGTGTTGAACATAGGAATATCCTGGGGATTACTCCAACTCTGGCCGTATCCGCAATGAAGATAAACCTGATCTGCACCTGACTTTTTTAAAAGTCCATCGTAATGAATATTGCACTGTTCCCCAATTTTACTAGGCATGGGATTTATAGCTATGCCGTGCTCACTGAATCCGTACATTAAAATTCCTCCCTTATAATTATT
>JAQVXR010000051.1 GCA_028709045.1 Desulfitobacteriaceae bacterium
AACTGCCGTTTTATAATTTTGTTCTAAACTCATTGGTTTCCTCTCTCTCATTGTTTTTAGTTTTCAGTCTTTTCTTCTTTCCCTTAACAGGGATGATCAAAGTCTGGGGCAACTTCTTTAAAAAAGGCAGCATCCAAATTCCCCGGAGCATCAGACGCTTCTGGGGGGGATTGTTAGGTATTCTTTTTATTCTTCTCAGTCTCAAGAAGATTTTATCAATATATTCCGTTTTGTTTTCTCAAACAGGGTACGTATCCGGGGCGGGCTACACCGAGATACATGTCACCATCCCTGTTTCCATTGCCTTAGCGGTTGTCGGGCTTTTATGCGCAGCATTTAGTTTTGCTTTTTTCTTTGTCAACGACCACCGGCTGATCCTGCGCCCAATCATTGCCTACTTGATTATCAGTTTTCTAGGAACTACCGCTCACGCCGTTGTTCAATACACGGTAAGCAATAATGAATTTGTTTTGGAACGGCCATATATCGAGCAGGAGATCAAATTTACTCGGCTCGCCTATAACCTAAATGAAATAAAGATGAAAGACTACCCCGGTAATGCCGATATTTCCCTGGACAGCATTAAAAACAACCGACCCACCCTTGACAATATTCGTTTAAATGATCCTGTTCCCTTAAAAACAGTCCTCTCCCAAAACCAAGGACTGCGCTACTATTACCGTTTTAATGACATTGATATTGACCGTTATTATCTGGATGGGAAAATCCGCCAAGTGCTGCTTGGCGCCAGGGAAATTTCCGAACCGGCATTAACGGAAAAAGCAAATACCTTTGTCAACCTAACCATGAGATACACTCATGGCTATGGCCTGACAGCTTCTCTTGCCAATGAGATCGATGAATCAGGCTACGCCCGTCTGATCGTAAAGGATGTCCCCCCTCAATCAACCCTAAAGGGTATAGAAATTACTGAGCCCCGTATTTACTTCGGGGAACTTACCAATAACGAAAGATATGGGTACGTCATCGGCAACACCGAGGCAAAAGAATTTGACTATCCCCAAGGGGAAAGCAATGTGGAAAATTCATATAACGGATCAACCGGTCTGCCGTTAAAAGGATTAAACAAACTCTTCCTCAGCGCATATTTTGATACCCCACGCTTCTATATAGCCGGGGAAATCAACGCGGACAGCAAGCTGTTGATGCGCCGTAACATCGTCGACCGAGTAAGCACCCTGATGCCATATCTTAGTTATGACAACGATCCATACATCGTTGCCGCAGAAGACGGAAAATTATATTGGATCATCGACGCATACACCTCTACTGACAAATTCCCCTATTCAGCTCTGGTAGGTAACCTAAACTACTTGCGGAATTCAGTCAAAGTTGTGGTAGATGCCTACAATGGCACTGTAGATTTTTATATTTTTGACAACACAGATCCAATTATCCAGACGGTAAGCAAAATGTTTCCCGGGGTATTTAAAGATGCTGATGAAATGCCAACTAACCTCAGAGAGCATACCCGTTACCCGGAAGATTATTTTAAGATCCAATCCCAAGTTTTACTCAACTTCCATGTGAACGATCCCTCAGTCTTTTATAACCGGGAAGACACCTGGGACATTGCAAAAAAGGTCACAGAAGAAGGTACGGGAAATATGGATCCCTACTACACCGTAATGAAGCTACCGGACGAACAGGAGAGTGAGTTTGTGTTGATGCTCCCCTTTACCCCAACCAGCAGGCAGGATCAACACAGAAATAATATGGTCGCTTGGCTGGCCGCTCGTAATGACGGGGATAACTACGGGGAATTGGTCCTTTATAGAATGCCCAAGAATGTAGAAATTCAGGGTCCGCTGATGATTGACAGTTTAATTGACCAAGATACAGCCATTTCCAGCAAATTATCATTATGGGGTCAAGGCGGTTCTCAGATTATCCGGGGTAATTTGCTGGTGGTACCAATGGACGGGGGATTTATCTATGTAGAACCCATCTATATCAGAGCAGACAAACAAGGGGCATCAATCCCCCAGATGCAAGCAATTGTTTTTGCTATTGATAAAAAAGTAGTTATGGTGGAAACAAAGTCTTTGGACAAAGCGATAGCAACATTCTTTGGTCAGGAGGGATTGCCCGATCCCCAGCAGGAACAGCCCGAACAGCCTGGTCAACCGGAAGAGCCTCAAGGAACGGACCGGAAAGAGATAATTATTGACAAAATTCAAAGTCTGAAGCAGCAGCTGCTGGAACTAGAAAAAGAAATTAAGTCCCTTTAGACGTTAGCAAAATGAAGAATCTTCAAGACCTTTAAAGGCAAAGTTCTTCGCTAACGCTCAGAATGACAATATTGTCCTTTACCTTTTTTGGACTTTTTCAGTAATTTCTAAAGTCGCCATTTCAAACTTAAATGCCCTTTTTCAAAAATAAAGAAGGATCCATTTGGATCCTTCTTTATTTAGAAACTAAGAAACATCATTGGTCAAAATCTCTTATAACCAGGAAAAATCCAGAGTGGAAAAATAATCATCCATTGTTTCCGCCCGGCGAATCATTTCCACGCTTCCATCCGGCTTCAAAAGCAGTTCTGCAGAACGAAGCTTGCCGTTATAATTAAATCCCATAGCATGACCGTGAGCACCTGTATCATGAATCACAACAAGGTCACCAATATCAATCTTAGGGAGTTCCCGATTGATGGCGAATTTATCATTGTTTTCGCATAAGGAACCGGTAACATCATAAGTATAATCCCGCGGCCAGTCTTCCTTACCCATAACGGTAATATGGTGATATGCTCCGTAAATTGCCGGGCGCATCAAATTAGCCATACAGGCATCCAGTCCGATATAATTCTTATAAATTTCCTTTTTATGAAGCACAGTGGCTACCAAATATCCACAGGGCCCGGTAATCATGCGCCCGCTTTCCATAGCGATTTTCAGTGGGTGCAGTCCGTTGGCAACAATCTTTTCTTCATATGCCTTTTTAATTCCCTTCCCCACCAGTTCTAAGTCCACATCTTCTTCTTCCGGACGATATGGAATCCCGATGCCGCCGCCCAAGTTAACGTACTCAATACGTACATCAAGGGTACGGTATAAATCTACAACCAAATCAAACATCATTTTGGCCGTCTCAATAAAGTAATTTCCATCTAATTCATTAGATATAACCATTGTATGAATACCAAAACGGCATACACCTTTTTGCCTTGCTGTTTTGTAAGCTTCAAAAATTTGTTCCCGGGTCAACCCATATTTCGCTTCCTCAGGTTCACCAATAATGGCGTTACCCCCCTTGCGTAAGGGACCGGGATTATACCTGAAACTAAGGAGTTCGGAAAAACCGGCATGCTTTTCCAGATAGGGGATGTGGCTGATATCATCAATATTGATGATTGCCCCCAGTTCCCTCGCCTTTTGGTACTCCTCAAAGGGAGTAACATTGGACGTCAAAACAATGTCGTCCCCTTTCATTCCGGTCTTCTCCGCAATTATAAGTTCTGCCAAAGAACTGCAATCCGCCCCGCATCCTTCCTCCCGGAGAATCTTTAGGATGTATGGGTTAGGCGTAGCCTTTACAGCAAAATGTTCTTTAAATTGGGGCGCCCAAGAAAAAGCAGCTTGAAGCCGCCGGACATTTTTCCTGATCTCTTCTTCCGCATAAAGATGAAAAGGAGTGGGAAATTCTTTTATGATTTCCTCAAGCTGTGCTTTTTTAATAGGCACTTTCTTTTCCGTCATTATTGTGTCCTCCACTCTTAGTATTTTTTATTTCCAGCCATCAGCCGGTAATTCACCAAAACAAATTAAAAAGACGGTTGAACACTTCCCACCGCCTTAAAAGAATAAAATTTTTTTACTCTAATGAAAACTGTAAGATAGCGCTCCACCCAAAAATCAAGGGGTGACAGTCTTGAACTTTTTCAGCCCAAGCCCAGCATAAGTCCTCAAGCCCAAAAGACTTCTGCTTCGGCGGCAATTCCTTTCCGCACTTTTCATCGCCGGCCAGCTCAAAGTACGTAGTCATAATATACCGCGCCTCTATCACATGCTATTAATTTTTTTAATTATGCACTATAATGCCGACTGATGTCAACAATTAATCATAATTTCTTTTACTTTGTATGGCCTAAACCCATTGCGCAACCTTCCAAAACATTAGCCTTACTAAGCTATTTGGACTGTTAAAAAACTACCAAATTCCCATTACATGTTGTACCACTAATGAAGTAAAAGCAACCACTGCCCAAGTACAGAGCCCGAGGATTATCGGAACAGGACCGCTCTTGATCATTTGTCCAAGATTAATGTTTAATCCAATAGCAGCCATGGCCATAACAATCATAAACTTCCCGGTCTGAGCGAGTATTACCGCTAATGTAGCGGGGACAATACCTACCGTACCCAAAACCGAAGCTACCAGAAACCCGACCACAAACCAGGGAAACACCTTGACAAAATTAAAATTCCCTCCGCCGGTCTCCTTTCTTATCATGTACAATGCCAAAAACATGGTAACAGGTATAATCATCAACGTTCGGGTAAGCTTAACAATAGTGGCAAAAGCGCCGGCGGCATCACTGTATGAATAGCCTGCTGCCACAACAGATGAAGTATCATTGATGGCAGTCCCTGCCCACATGCCAAACCCGGTGTCATTCAAATGAAGCAGGTGCCCGGCGGCAGGGAAGAGAAACACCGCCAGAATATTAAAAAGAAATATCGTAGAAATAGAATAAGCAATATCCTTGTCATCCGCTCTTATTACCGGTGAAACTGCGGCAATTGCCGAGCCCCCGCAAATAGCAGTACCTACTCCAATAAGTGCAGCAAGCTTCCCTTCAACTTTAAGCCAGCGCCCGACAAGCCAGGCTGTGAGAAAGGCGGCTGCTAAAGTAAAAATCATGAGCAACAGAGATTGGCCGCCAACTTGAATAATGCTGACAAGGTTCATCTCAAAACCCAAAAGGACAATAGCCACCTGCAATATTTTTTTGGAAGTAAAACCAATCCCAGCATCAAAAAGACCTGAGCGCCTCCTTATCGCAAACAACATTCCCAACAAAATACCAAATACCGGTCCGCCAACTATGGGAAACAGTCTGCCCAACCACCAGGCAAACCCGGCAATAATACCGGATACAATAATCCCAGGCAAAATTCGTTTTATATTTGCCATGTCAAGTTCCTCCTGCTCTAAGTTTTATGTTAGTGACAAAACCCAATATACTACTTGCTCTTTTATTTGTAAAATACTATAATTCAATATTATTAATAGGTTTTAACCTATACATGAGGTGTTTTATGACCTTTCGTCATTTAAGTATTTTTGTTGCTGTCTGTGACGAAGGCACTATGACAGCAGCCGCAGAAAAACTGTTTATTGCACAACCATCAGTCAGCCAGGCTATCTCGGAACTGGAGAGTCATTATGGAGTTCGTCTGTTTGAAAGATTAGGACGCAGGCTTTATATCACAACCGCCGGAGAAAAACTTTTATCTTATGCGCGGCACATTCTAAACCTGGCAGAGCAAGCCCAGCAAGAATTAAGAAGCTTGGTGAAATCAGGAGTAATCCGGCTGGGAGCCAGTATTACTATCGGCACCTGCCTTTTAGGCAGCATGGTACAAAGTTTTCTTTGTCAATATCCCGATGTGGAAATTATGACAACGGTAGATAACACAAAAATAATTGAGGAACTTCTTCTCACAGATCGAATCGATTTGGGATTGGTGGAAGGACCAATACATTCCGGTGACATCGTTGAAGCGCCTTTCAGCAGTGATAAGCTGGTGCTTATTTGCCCACCGGAACATCCATTAGCGGTAAAGGGAAAGGCAGTAGCGGCAGATTTAAACAACGCGGCATTTATTATGCGAGAAAGGGGAAGCGGAACACGGGAAGTATTTGAAGCGGCGCTGGCAGGTGCCGGACTTAAGTGGCGAACAGCAGGAACTTATAACAATACGGAAGCAATTAAAAACGCCGTTGCAAAGAGTTTAGGCATTGCGGTGATCTCCTGTTTGGCCGTTGAGAAAGAGGTCCAATCAAGTGAACTGAAGGCGGTAGAAATTGATGGCTTATCCCTTTCTCGCAAGTTTAACCTTATCTCTCACAAAAATAAATTTTTTACCCAAGCAATGCTTGATTTTAAAAAGGCATGTCTCTCAGATAAACTTCTCAAAAAGCAAGGCAATCTAAGTTAAAATTTTTGGTTAATACTTTCTAAAACTCATTGCACAAGCTATTAACCAAGCAAGAATTAAAGTCCTGCTCAGACTATTGTCTTAGCAGGACTTTAATTAACCAGCACCGTAATAACCTCTGATATCTTAGTGTGTTTAATCTTTCTACTCTCCGCTCTTTACAAGTCAAATTGTCCAGCCGCTTCCGGCTGATAAATAATTTTTTCGACCTTTAAGCGGACTACTCCATTAGGTATTTCCCAGTCGACTATATCCCCCTCCCGGTAACCAAGGATAGCTGTCCCCACAGGCGCCAAAACCGAAATCCTATCCTTTGTCAGATCGGCTTCATCCGGATAAACAAGAGTATATGTCATCTCCTCCCCGGATTCTAAATCGCTCAAGAGTACCGTCGAATTCATGGTAATCGCATCATGGGGTATTTCTTGGGGCGAGACTGTACGTGCTCGGTTCAATTCTTGTTCAAGGTTCTTTAAATACTTCTTGTTTCTTGAATTATATTCTTTTTCCTTGATAATAAGTTTCTGCAGCTTCCCTTTGTCAGATTCTGAAATGTAAATCATTCTTGGCATACTTAACACTCCTCCCTCCGTTATTACCAACAAATCTCCCATCCGGGTCAGGTAATATAAACATAGCGACTATCATTGATAAGATAGCCGCCTCATGCCGAAAAATTCACTTGTTGTTGGTGCAAACTATTTATATTATATATGAGTTTTCCTAATAATTCAATCTTTCCTTGGCAAAAGCCTTAGTTAAAATAAGATAAAAAATATTTTTCCTTTTACAGTTATTAACACTTGTAATTTTGCTATATAATGGTTATACTAATAAAGCCAATAGTGTCTTAGGATATACTTAACCTTCTCTATTGCCGGAGGCAAGGGAAGATTCTTGAGTTTTCCTCTGCTAAGGCAATAAAATTTACGGAGGTTCCTATGTATAACGACAAAACTCTGGTTTGTAAGGAATGTGGCAATGAATTTGTGTTTTCCGCTTCGGAACAAGAATTTTACGCCGAAAAAGGTTTCACCAATGAACCCGGCCGGTGCCCTGAATGCCGCGCCGCAAGAAAGGCACAAGGCAGAAACAGGGGTGGATTTGGACGCAGCGAACGTCAGATGTATCCTGCTGTTTGTGCTGCCTGCGGAAAAGAAACAACCGTTCCTTTTCAACCATCCGGTGACAAACCTGTATACTGTAAAGACTGCTACCAAGCACGCAATAACAGAAACAGCTGGTAAAAATTATTCAAAAAACCTTCCCATTTTGGGAAGGTTTTTTTATACTATCAACAGTATAAGTACAAGCTAAGGCTTCCCCCCTGCGCCGAAGATTTGCGCAAACCAAATTATCTTTATTATGCTAAAAAGAGGTGTTTTATGTCAAATATTGATCTTCATATCCATACCAGTGCCTCAGACGGCACAGATACACCTGAACAGTTGGTAGTAAACTCTTCCAAACTGGACTTACGAATTATCAGTATCACCGACCACAACACAATATCTGCCTATCACCAATTATCAGGAAGTGATGCGTTAAAAAATTTCCCCGGTAGAATAATTCCCGGAGTAGAATTCTGCGTAACCTTCGGTTCTCTTATGATTGAAGTTCTCGGATACGGCTTTGATCCGGACAAAATGCAAAAATTTATCAGCAACCGCTTTAATAAAGAAGAAATGGAGAAAAAGGAGAAAGAATTTTTTCTCATAATTAAAGATAAACTCCTTGAAAGAGGGTTTAAGATGGACCCTGACCTTAAATATACGCCGCCTTTTGCCACGGAAGCCTTTGAAAAAGAGTTGTGGAAATACCCGGAGAACTTAAAAAGATTTTCCGAAGAATTGGTAAAGTATCCGGAAATGCTCTACCGGTATATGAACGACCCGGGCAGTGAATTGTATGTATTTGATTCTTATTTTCCTCCCTGCCGAGAGGTAGTTGCTGCCATTCAAGATGCCGGAGGACTGGCCTTTCTCGCCCACCCCTGCACCTACCTGGTAGATAATCACTGCCGGCTGGTAGAAGACATTCTATTTGACTCCGGATTAGACGGGCTAGAGATATTTTACTCTCTACACACACCGGAACAAATAAAAAGCCTTCTAAAAATAGCCGGTCAACATGATTTATATGTATCGGGCGGCAGTGATTATCACGGAGCTAACAAACCCCATATCGAACTGGGCTCCGGATTAGGCAACCTATCGGTACCGGAGAAACTAATTGAAAAGTGGGTTGTTAAGATATAACCGATAATTTTCTTCGTCAAAACAGACGAAGAATACTTTTTCAATATAGTTATCCTGACTGAGAAAATTACCCACCTCATCAATGGCAATTTTCGCAGCCAAATCTTTTGGGAAATGATAAACACCCGTACTTATATTTGAAAACGCAATAGTTTTCACACCGTGATCAACTGCCAATTGCAAGGAATTACGATAACAATTTCTCAGCTTATCCGGTTCACCGCTTTTCCCTCCATGCCATACAGGCCCCACTGTATGAATTACATATTTAGCCGGAAGATTACCCCCCCATGTAATCACCGCTTCGCCGGTGGGGCATCCGCCCTGCCGGTTCCTGATTTGAATACACTCTTCTAAAATAGCTTTGCCACCGGCTCGATGAATGGCTCCATCTACTCCCCCACCACCTAAAAGACTGCTGTTTGCTGCATTAACAATGGCGTCTACGGATAGTTTGGTAATATCCTCTTTAATAACTTCCATCCTCTTTGTTAATTGCTCATTAGCGATTTTCATCACCCCCCATTTCTTTGTATGCTTTGAAACCTTTAATTATTTCGTCTTTTCCGGTTCCGGATAATCCACACCGAAAGTTTCCACTGTCACCGACTTCATGCGCTGATCTTCCTGAGGTTTATCACGATAGTCCCTAGGGGCATTGACAATCCGGTCCGCTGCATCCATGCCTTCAATAACTTTGCCAAAAGCCGCATACTGTCCATCTAAGTGGGGAGAATTCTCTACCATGATAAAAAACTGGGATCCGGCCGAATCAGGCGCCATTGAACGCGCCATGGAAATAACACCTCGATCATGCTTAAGATTATTGGAAAAACCGTTGGAAGTAAATTCCCCTTTAATGCTGTAACCCGGTCCGCCGGTACCCATTCCCTGAGGATCTCCTCCCTGAATCATGAAACCAGGGATGACCCGATGAAAAATTACCTCATTGTAAAAACCTTTTTTCACTAAAGATATAAAATTATTTACCGTGTTGGGGGCAATTTCCGGATACAGTTCTACCTTGATCCGGTCCCCGTTTTCCATTTCCATTGTTACTAAAGGATTTTGACTCATTTTGATCTTCCTTTCTGTTCTTTATATTTTCCGGATTTTAATGAGGTCACCTGCCCAACCAATTGGCCATTAATTCCCTAGCAATGGGTGCGGCTGCTCCTCCTCCGGTTGAACCACTATACTCTACAATCACAGCCACCGCAATTTGCGGGTCTTCCACCGGAGCAAATCCAATAAACCATGCGTGTTCCTTATTCTCCGTCTTTTCTGTAAGTTCATTTTGCGCCGTTCCTGTTTTTCCCGCTACTTTAATCCCAGAAATTTGAGCATTTCTCCCGGTGCCATTGGCAACTACTTGATACATCATCTCCTTTACCTCTGAAGCAATTTCCCGGGTTGTCCAATGGTAAAGCACCGCCGGTCTCTGCGTCTTCACAACAAACCCGTTTTGGCTGATGATTCGGTCTACAATATATGGTCTCATAATCAACCCGTCATTAGCTATCCCGGCGGCAATTAAAGCTACTTGAAGAGGCGTCATTAATATTTTCCCTTGCCCGATCCCAACAGCCGCCTGATCAGTCTTATTCATGCTCTGGTAAGGGAAACGGCTTTCACTGACCGGTATATCAAAGGGAATCTTTTTTCCCATACCGACCCTTTCAGCAAGTTCCTTTAAATTATCGGCTCCCAGCTCCACCCCCAATTGGGCAAAAACAACATTGCTGGAAACCGCCAATGCCTTTGTTAAATCCAGTGTGCCAAACGCCTTGTTTCCGTAATTGCTGAACGATTTCCCTTCAATAACAACACTTCCCTCGTCTTGAAAGGTTTTTGCGTCCAAGCCTTTTTCAATCGCCATGGCACTGACGGCCACTTTGTATGTGGAGCCGGGGGCATAAAGCCCCTGGGTTGCCCGGGGTAAAAACGGGTTTACTTCTGACTCAACCAGTTCATTCCAATTTTTCTCCAGATTCCGCTTGTTCGGGTTAAAATCAGGCTTGCTGACCATTGCCAACACTTGACCTGTTCGGGGATTCAGCACAACTACGGCTCCGTTTCTTTTGCCCAATAGTTCTGCTGCCTTTTCCTGCAAGCGATGATCAAGAGTTAAAAACAAATCATTACCGATACTTTTTCCTCCCGTCAACTTATCTTTAAAATCAAGTACCGGATTAAGAGGATTGATGTTTAATAACTCATTATTAAACCTTGCCTCCAATAAAGACTTCCCATAAGATATGGAATTATAACCAATGATATGGCTGTAGAGGGATCCATGGGGGTAAATACGCTCCTGCTTTTCTTCTTGCAATTCACTTTTTGCCAGGACCACTCCTCTTCGGTCATAAATCGTCCCGCGCAAAGTGCGGTCTTCCCTTGCCCACAGCCGGCGGTTATAGGAACTGGATACAATATTATTTTTTACTGCAAATTCAAAATATGTTAAATAACCAATCACCGATAAAAAAAGTACACTTATAAAAATGAGCACATTAATTATTTTCTTGTTGTATTTCTGCTGCATCAGTAACCTCCTCTCCAACTGCTTTAAAGGAAGTCGCCTGCAGAATGCCAAGGGCAATAAAGCTCGTGGTCAGTGAACTTCCCCCATAGCTGATAAAAGGCAGAGTAATCCCCGTTAAAGGTATCAGCTTTATTACACCACCGATAATGATAAATGACTGGAAACCCAACATAACGGAAATCCCTAAAGCAACTGCTTTATGAAAACAGTCTTTAATATTTAAGGTTATCTTAATTCCTCGGTAAACCAAGATAAAATACAATAATACAACAGCCACACCTCCGAAAACACCCAACTCTTCACAGATAGCGGAAAAAATAAAGTCTGTAGTAACTTCCGGAATATATTCGGGTTGACCCAGGCCAATGCCGGTGCCAAAAAAGCCGCCTGCGCCAATGGCAAAAAGTGACTGGGTAATCTGATATCCCTTCCCGGCAACATCCGCCCATGGATTCATCCAGGCCATAAACCTGACCTGTACGTGATGCACAAAAGCAAAACCCGCCAAGCCACCCAAAAGGACCATTCCCATGTTGGCTAAGAAGAACTTGAAATTGCTGTCAAAAACATAAAGCATGATAAGATATATGAGTAAAAATAAAAGCCCCGTGCCCAGTTCCCTTTGTGCTGCCAAAAAGCCTATATGTAAATAGACTAAAAACATAAAGACATATTTAGAGTCCAATTTAATCTTCCGGCGATACCAGGGAAAATTATTAATTGTTAACTTATCCGGATGCCGGTAGTAGGCAGCAATAAAAAATATAAATAACAACTTTATGATCTCAGACGGCTGAAAACCAATGCTGCCGATCATGATCCAGTTTGTGGCACCTTTTATTTTTGTCCCAAATAATAAAGTCAAACAAAAAAGTATTAGAGAAAGGACGGGATAAACATATATCAGCTGATCCCAAATGGTTAGCTTGCGATAAATATAAGCGCCGCAAAAGAATAAAACATTTCCCAGCACAAACCAAGCAAGCTGCTTATATCCTAGCACAGGATCCAGCCGGTATAAAATAATCAGACCTACACTTGCCAACATGGAGACAATCAAAAATAAAATTTCATCTTCATATTTCAGCTTGATCATTAAAATATTGGTCAGGTAAACGATTCCCGTAATTAAAACGCCTACGATGACAATTCGATAATCATAGGGTTGTTGATAAAAATATAGAAGACCAAAGGCCATTAAGTTGATCAGTGCCACAATATTAATAGGTCTTCGATAGTTTTCCATTAAAGACACTGCACACACCTCATTTTTGCAGGACAAAAAGATACTCTACTTGCCTGAAAGAAATTTTGTCTCCATTTTTCAAAATTAGCGGTTTATTTATTTTCTCCCCATTTACAAAGGTACCGTTTGTACTATCCAAATCCTCCAGAAAATAGCTACCATCTATATGGCTTATCCGGGCATGTTCACCGGAAATATAGGGGTCTCGCAAAATAATATCATTTCTGGCGGACCGGCCGATTGTTACCAGTTCTCCCAGGGGATAACTCTCATCTACTTTAAAGTCTAATTGATCACGCCGGTTTATTAATTTCAAGTAGGGCTGGTTGGCCTTTACCTGAGGACGAGGACGGTGCATTGTTGCAATGTCCAGGTAGATGAGCCTGGCGATCCAGTATATGAAAAGATAAATTAAAAAAATAAAAATATATTTTAATACTGATGATAGTAATTCGAAAATAAGTTGCCCCCCCTTTCATCTTTGCTTTATTTTATCTCATTTAATCAAAAAAATATAGAAAACCCGAAAAAAGAAACAGGCCTTCTATTTAACAAAAATAGTTGGGTAATTTTTTTTTCTAAAAAAATGGTAAAATATTATGTAACAATAAGAAAAAGTTGAGGTAACAAAATGACTGAAGGAACACATGTGATTATTATTGGCGGGGGAGCCTCCGGGATGATGGCCGCTATTTCTGCCAGGCGCAGAAAGGCTGACGTCACAATCCTGGAAAGAAATCCCCGCATCGGAAAAAAGATTTTGGTTACCGGAAACGGGCGGTGCAATTTTACTAATATCAAAGCAGATATAGATTGCTATCACGGTACTGACCCCCATTTTGTTTCTAAAACACTGGTTAATTTTAGCGTTGAGGAAACCATTGAATTCTTTGAAAAATTGGGGATTGCTCATAAGGTTGAAAGTCAGGGAAAGGTTTTCCCCATGTCCGATCAAGCTTCCAGTGTTTTGGACTTACTAATGTATGAACTTAATAAAACCGGAGTTAATATCATCTGCAATTCTTATGTTAAAGAAATTAAAAAAACGGGTAAGAGTTTTACCATTAAAATGGAAGACGGCACATCATATCAAGGGGACCGGGTAATCATTGCTGCCGGAGGGAAAGCAATGCCATCCACCGGTTCGGATGGAAACGGATTTGACTTGGCAAAAAAACTTGGGCATACCATTATCGACATCTTCCCCGGCCTTGTTCAGTTAAAACTGGAAGGAAAATATTTTAACCAAATCCAAGGGGTAAAGTTTGTCGGGACAGCTGAAATTATTCATAACAACCGGTCCCTGGCAAAAGACCGGGGAGATATCCTTTTTGCCAATTACGGCGTTTCCGGCCCACCCATTTTACAAATTAGTCGAAAGGCCGGGGAACAGATACACGAAAATAAGGATGCCGTACTAAAAATATCTATAATTGACCAAATATCCAAAACAGATTTAAAGAAACTCCTGACAGCGCGTTTTGCCAATGAGCCTAATAAAACGGTAGAATTCAGCCT
>JAQVXR010000246.1 GCA_028709045.1 Desulfitobacteriaceae bacterium
CCTTTTTTAAAGAAGTTGCCCCAGACTTTGATCATCCCTGTTAAGGGAAAGAAGAAAAGACTGAAAACTAAAAACAATGAGAGAGAGGAAACCAATGAGTTTAGAACAAAATTATAAAACGGCAGTTGAAAAACATAAAAAGAGATGTCCTTATGAAAGACGCTGTCCTGTAATCCAAAACCGGTGGTATTGATAAATTCTAATAATTTCATCCAACCGCTTTCTACTGCTTGCAGAGAAAGCATCAAACTGATCAATAAACTGGCAAGGATAATGACAAAGCGTACTTTCTTTTTGTTCAAGGGAGTAATAACTTTTTTTTCTTCTGATCCATCATCACCATGTCGAAAAACGTGTAAGGGGAACCGTCGAAAAATGGGACTCTCCTGTTCGGCATTGATAAAAGTTTTAAAAGCAATTAACCCCATGATGCCGATGATCAAAAAATAAATGAGAAAAGAGATAACCCCGATGGCTAGTTTTGCGACGATGGGTGTGATAAACAATTGGGTATATCCAAGGTCTTTAAACCAGATATAATCCACATAGAGCCCGGAAAAGACTTTAATAAGCAGGGCAAGGGCAATGAGTACAATTAAAACAGAAAATTTGCCAATTCCTTTCAAGATTTAACCTCCTTTTAGTCAGCTCTTAAGGCTGCGTAACTTAGTTTCTTTATGACATTTTAATAAAACCTGTTTAAATTAAATTAATTCTCCATACAGGCCCTTGATGCCTTTTGCCAATAAAAAATTTTTATCGCATAAAATCTTTGATATGTCAACTGTGTGGTATAATAAGATAATGGTTCATTATCTTAAGTCATTATATTTTGGTTTTTTCAAGCTTTTTGTATATTTTTTGTTGAGCATATTGTAAAATAGTGTACGATAAGGAGGTATAGATTATGCTTGATATTCAGGGCACTTCCTTGGTGGCGGACGGAGCCAAGGGGCAGGTGGAGATTTTAAAAGATGTCTCTCTTACCTTAGAAGATAAAAAAATTTATGTAGTTACCGGCCCCAACGGAAGTGGGAAATCATCCCTTGCTAAAATCATTATGGGCATTTATCAACCTACTTCAGGAAAGTTATTTTTTGACGGCCAGGACATTACAAATTATGATGTTTCTCAAAGAGCCCGCTTAGGGATTGGTTATGCGTTTCAGCAGCCGCCTCGCTTTAAAGGAATCAAAGTAAGGGAACTGCTTGCTCTGGCAAGCGGAATTGATGAAACCACTTATCTGTGCAGCTTACTTTTGGACGTTGGTCTTTGCGCCCAGGATTATTTGGATCGTGAAGTTGATGCCAGCCTCTCCGGAGGTGAGCTGAAAAGAATTGAGATCGCGTCCATTCTTGCTCGAAAACTAAAGCTGGCGGTTTTTGACGAACCGGAAGCCGGGATCGACCTGTGGAGTTTTCAAAAATTAGTGGAAACATTTGAAAATTTCCATGTTAAATATGACACCACGGTAGTGATCATTTCCCACCAGGAACGGATTCTTAACCTGGCGGATGAAGTGATTTTAATGGCTAACGGTGAAATTAAGGAAAGGACCGGAAAGGAAAAAATTCTGGCCGATATTGTCAAAAAGAATGTTGACTGCAGGTGCAGCATGACCTGTGATAAAGGAGTTGTGGATGAAAGTGTTGGATGCAATCGATAAGGGACTTTTGGAGACTATTGCAGGTCTGCATGAAATTCCCCGGGGTGCTTATAATATCAGAAAAAACGGAAGCGGCATCAGCAGAAACACCACTGCAAACATTGACATTATTCAGAAAAAGGACAAGCCTGGCATTGATATTATTGTCCGGCCAAATACCAAGGGAGAAAGCGTTCATATCCCGGTGATCGTTTCGGCTGAAGGAATTGAGGATGTAGTATACAATACTTTTGAGATCGGTGCAGGTGCTGATGTTTTGGTAGTGGCGGGCTGTGGTATTCACAACCCGGGGGCAAAAAAATCTCAGCATGATGGAGTACACGATCTTTATGTACGTAAAGGCGCCCGTTTAAAGTATGTGGAAAAACATTATGGTCAGGGAGAAGGAAACGGCGAAAAGATCCTGAACCCGCGCACATTTATTGAGGTGGAAGAAGGCGGCGTGGCAGAACTGGAGATGGTGCAGATCAAGGGAGTGGACCGGGCAAAGCGGGATACGGAAATCCGCCTGCATAAAAATGCCCGTTTAATTATTGTGGAAAGGCTTCTTACCTATAAGGAGCAGACGGCGGAGTCCAATGTCAATGTGGAACTCCTTGGTGAAGAATCCACTGCCCAGATAATTTCCCGGTCTGTGGCTCAGAACAATTCCCGGCAGATCTTTCACCTGAATATGATTGGGAAAAGCAGATGCCGAGGGCATATCCAGTGTGACTCCATTATCATGCACGATGCTCAAGTTTCTTCCATTCCCCAAATTACCGCTTTGCACAGTGATGCTCAGCTCATCCACGAGGCGGCTATCGGAAAGATTGCTTCAGAGCAAATTACTAAGCTCATGTCCTTAGGACTGACGGAACAAGAGGCAGAGGACACCATTTTGCAGGGTTTCTTGAAATAGCAATACTCAAATATCTAGCACTCTCAACCTGAGAGTGCTAATTTTTCTTGACTTTTTTTTCATAAATACACTAGAATATAATGTAAAACAAGCCTAAGACTAGGCTATTTCTTATCAATTGGAGGGATTTTTATGAACCAGGAAAACGGGACTATAAATATTCATACGGAAAATATTTTTCCCATTATAAAAAAATGGCTCTATTCTGATCGGGATATTTTTGTTCGGGAGCTGATTGCCAACGGCGTTGATGCCGTCAATAAATTAAAACGTCTTTCAGATCTGGGAGAAATTGATATTCCGGAGGATACCAAATACTTTATTAAAGTTGGATTTAATAAGAACAACAAAACCATTCGTTTCACCGATAATGGTATCGGGATGACGGGGGAAGAAGTAAAAAAATATATCAACCAAATTGCCTTTTCCGGTGCGGAAGAATTTATCGCTAAATATAAAGATGAGGCTGATGAAGGAAGCCAAATCATCGGTCATTTTGGATTAGGATTTTATTCCGCCTTTATGGTAGCTGAACGGGTAGAAATTGATACTCTTTCCTATCAGGAAGGGGCAGAGGCGGTCCACTGGGTTTGTGCGGGCGGTACCGAATATGAGCTTACCCCGTCGGAGCGCAGTGAACGGGGCACAAATGTTTTATTAGTTGTCGGTGAAGACAGCGCCGATTTTTTAGATGAAAGTAAACTGCGGGAGA
>JAQVXR010000247.1 GCA_028709045.1 Desulfitobacteriaceae bacterium
TCTTCTCTGCTGGAATCCCTTTTTGATCAATATCACAATCTCGTATTATTTATCCAATGAGAAGGAATATTATCCAATATGTAGAATATAAGCTTTGAAAAATAAATATTTTCTCCGAGTTATTAGTCCTAAGGTCAATCTACGGGCCAATAATCGCGCTTAAAGAACTTAAGCAAACGGTAAAACGGGAAACTGTTTTGCCCCCCGTCCGGAAAGGAGGTAATGAGGTAGTAATATTAACTGTTTGATCCAGCCGGCGGACTGGATTTTTGTTTTTTATAAAACAAAAAGGGCACACCGGTAGAGAGACTGTATTAAATGAAAAGGAGTGAAGAAATTGGTTAAAAATTGTTTAGCTAAAAAATTCTCTTTGTTGATTTTGATACTTTTGTTAACATTAAGCATAGGTTTTGGATGTGCTTCTCAAGATGCGGAAAATCCTGCAGGAGATCAAGAACAAGGTACTCCTGAACAGGGCTCGGCTGAATCATGGACGGCGCCGGACGGAATAGAAGGGGATATTACACTTGCTACCACTACCAGTACCGAGGATTCGGGACTGCTGGACGTTTTGATTCCCGCATTTGAAGAAAAAGCTAATATTGAGGTAAAGGTCGTAGCAGTAGGAACAGGGCAAGCGATTCAATTGGGGGAAGACGGAAATGCCGACGTGATTTTGGTACATGCCCGCGCTTCTGAAGATCAATTTGTCAGCGAAGGCTTTGGCTCCAATGCTTGGGACGTTATGTACAATCAGTTTTTACTTGTCGGCCCGGCAGATGATCCGGCAGGGATCAACGGGATGACAGATGCGGCCAAAGCTTTACAAACTATTGCGGAGAAAGAAGCCAAATTTGTCTCCCGGGGTGATGATTCCGGTACTCATAAGAAGGAACTGACATTGTGGGAGAATGCGGATATTGATCCCAACGGGACAGAGTGGTATGTCTCTGCCGGACAGGGTATGGGCGCTACATTACGGATGGCGGATGAAGTCGGGGGCTATACTTTAACAGATGAGGCAACATTTATTGCTCAAGAAGATTTGGATCTAGTGGTGCAGGCGCAGGGGGATGAACTCCTCTTTAATCCTTACGGTATTATCAAGGTCAATTCTACAGAAAAGCCAAATGCTGCGGATGCTTTGATCAGTTTTGTCACTAGCAGTGAAGGCCAGAATATCATTAAAGACTTTCAGGTAAGCGGAAAAGCCCTGTTTGTACCCGACGCCAATCAAAGATAAGGAGACTTCAATGTGGAAGGGACTTCACCGGGTGTACTGGAAACAATAATTCAATTATTTCTTGGTCAGGGAGATCTGTACGATATTATTTTTCTCTCCCTGAAGGTATCTTTCACGGCTGTAGCACTGGGGATGCTTTTTGGCATCCCCACAGGTGCTTTTTTGTTTTTTGGCAGGTTTCCCGGGAAAAAACTGGTAGTGAATATTGTTTATACTTTGATGGGACTCCCGCCGGTACTGGCCGGATTAATTGTTTATTTGATTATCTCCCGCAAAGGACCTTTGGGGGAATGGCAGCTTTTATTCACTCCGGCGGCAATGATGATTGCCCAATTCATTTTGGTATTTCCCATTATTGCCGGCCTATCCATGGTGGCCATCAAAAGTAAGGCAGACCGCTACACGGAAACAGCAGTGTCCTTGGGGGCAAATTCATGGCAGACAGCGCTGACGGTCATTAAGGAAGCCAAAATCGGTATTTTTGGCGGTATTATTACTGCCTTTGGCCGGGCGATTGCCGAAGTTGGTGCGGTAATGCTGGTGGGTGGTAATATTGAGCATAGTACCCGGGTGATGACAACTGCCATTATTTTGGAAACCCGCCGGGGTAATTTTGAAATGGCTTTAAGCCTGGGGATCGTACTTTTGACGGTATCCTTTATTACCAATACAATACTTCAATTTTTTCAGCGTGAGGTAAAGTGATGTTGAATCAGTCTGTTTTAGAGCTTAAAGAAATCAGCAAAAAATTTGGTGACCGGCAGGTTTTAACCAAAATCAGCTATCAGTTTTATCCTCAGAGAATGTATGGTTTAGTGGGACCCAGCGGAGCGGGGAAAAGCACGATTTTGCGCATTCTCGATCTCTTAGAAAATCCTACCCAGGGAGAAATCTTTTACCGGGGAAAACCTGTTGGAGCCGGACGGAGTGAACGGCTGAAAATGCGCCGGCGGATCGGTATGGTTTTTCAGCAACCGGTACTTTTTTCCGGAACGGTTTTAGATAATATATTTTATGGTTTAAAGGTACGGGGAGAAAAATTTGCGGAAAACAAGGATAAGTTAGAAGATATTTTAAAGTTAGTAGGACTGGAGGAAATGGAAAAGCAGAAGGCGACCACCTTATCAGGCGGTGAAGCCCAGCGCTTGGCATTAGCCCGGGTGATGGTTTTGGAGCCGGAAGTTCTCCTGTTGGATGAGCCAACAGCCAATCTTGATCCCACAAACGTAAATATGATTGAAAAGGTGCTTTTGGAAATTCGGGAAAGATACGGCACCACCATTATCATCGTCACCCACAATCTATTCCAGGCTAAAAGATTGGTGGATGAGGTGCTTTTGATTTATGACGGCCGTTTAGTGGAAGCCAAACCGGCGGATGAGATGTTTCGCTCACCGGAGCATCCTCTTTCTCAGTCTTTTATCCGCGGGGAAATAGCTTTTTGAAAAATATGTCAGGATACAAAATAGGGGTCAAGCTTAAAAGCCTGACCCCTATTAAATGGCTGGGGTGGCTGGATTCGAACCAACACATGGCGGATCCAGAGACCGCTGCCTTGCCGTTTGGCTACACCCCAATAAATGGTCGGGACGACAGGATTTGAACCTGCGACCACCTGATCCCAAATCAGGTGCGCTACCAAGCTGCGCTACGTCCCGCCAGCGCAGAAGTAATTATAACTAATTTATTTAGTGAAGTCAAGGGGATGTAACCGACAAAATAGTTTCATTGACTTTGAAAGACACCACCGTTATTATAAAAAGAGGGTTTAAATTAAAGGTAAAAACTTATTTACATGGAGGAGGTTATGGGTAAGGTTAGAATTGTTACGGACAGTACCGCATATCTTCCGGACGACATAATTGAGGATTTTGGGATTACCGTCGTACCGTTAGTTGTCAATTTTGAGAAAGAGAGTTTCCCCGAGAACAGGGATAAAGACTGCCATGTATTTTACGAAAAATTGACCAACTCGGAAAAGATCCCCACTACTTCCCAGCCTGCAGTAGGGG
>JAQVXR010000052.1:0-12307 GCA_028709045.1 Desulfitobacteriaceae bacterium
TTGCTGGCTAAGTCTAGGTGCGGGAGGGCAATTTAACCAGATATGACTTGAAGATGCTGAAAGGAGTGCATGTTTACCCATCTCCCAATACCTCCGCCTCCGCAAGCAGTGCAGAATATTTGGCCGGGTCAATCTCACTAAGCTTCGCCGCACCATGCTTTTCTAAGAGAGCCTTAATCTCAGCGGTGTGACCGCTACGGGACTTCTCCGCAAGAACAGCCCTAACAGACTCTAATGTGAGAGGTTTTTCTGCTGGTGTAGAAGATTCTGTCTTTGGTTGTTCTTCTGCCTGAATACCACCGCTACCAGCTAATAAGTCAGCGAGAGAATCCGCTGCACTAATAAGTGATTGAGCAGCGTTTCGTAGTTCTGTTATCGCAAGCGATAGTTCACTCATCTTGCCCATCTGGTTTTCCTCCTTCCCCCTTAAATGCATCTTGCTGTTGAAGTGCGAGCAGCTTCTTAGCAAGTCGTCTGGACACTACGCTTATTGCGGCAAGAATACCAGCGAGTTCCTCATCAAACTCGGCATCACGCAGGACTGTATCTGTTCTGTTTGCCTTTGTTTGCATATGGTTACCTCCGTTTCCGGGGGAAATTATTCTCCCCTCGCCATCCACAGGACAGCAAGGGGAGGTTTGGCAACCAAGGCCGGAGTTTTTATTTTTTTGTTTCCATAAGTACACGTAGTTTTTCTAGGATTTTCTTCTTGCTTTTGTTCACACTTTGGTGTTTCAAGCCGATATCGGTTGCATAATCCCGCTCAGTTCGGCTCTTAAAGAAGAGGGCGTCTATAAGCGACCGCTCCTCCGGATCCAGCTCCTTTAGTGCCGCATACAGTTCTTCAAGGAGAAGTTTGTCCGCAACAAACTCAGCAATGTCAACGGGGTCGGTTATCTCGAAACCTTCTTCTTTAAATCTTTCTAGTGAGAGAGCACTGCCTGTTCGCTGCTTATCGCACTTACTGCAATCTTCAGTGCATCGTTTTGTTCTGCCTTTACCATCGCTAATGATGCATCTTTTCTCACGTTCTTTTCGCTTGTGTTCAGCCCAGATCGGACGTTTGTAGGCTCTGTACACCTCTTCACTTACTTTTACCTCTTGACCATCAATGGTGAGGTAATACTGCTTTGTTTCTTGATTGACTGTATTTTGCATTTTCGCGTCCTTTCCGTCCGAGGCATTGACGGTGGGACACAAAAAGAGCCTGTGGAGAAGATGTCCACAGGCCTCGCTTGTCCGAAAAATGGGCGCACGAAATCACGATGGGTGCATCTTCATTCCAAACACAGTCTTCATCACTGTGTTCTGAACTCTCTATGCATCCCGCCGTCCTAATGCGCATCTCGGACATTGAGATTTTATTTAGAAAGCATTGCTGCTTATCTATAAACTTAATGTAGCACGGATATTTTTTTGAAAATGGACATGTCATGTCCTGTCAAAACCTATGTAAATAAAAAAAACCGGAGTTATCTATTTCAGCCTTTTACGGCTTTCATAGATAACTCCGGCGGTTTGCTCCTCGATTGGTTACGGGGCAGATTGCGGTAGTTTCTCTTTATCAACTGCTATCGCAGCTTTTACTTGATGTACAACATCCTCCCAGGGAATGGTTATATATTTATACTTGCTAATTTTTTGTTCCAGATAAACCTTCTCGCCATCAACGATAACATCGCAGAATCGCTGGGGCGTTGGTCTGGAACTATGCAGATTTCGTATAGGTTGTTTAATCATATGCCTTCCTCCATACGCTCTAATTAAAATGGGATTGTATCATCATCTTCATCATCACTTATATCATCTTTCATAAAGGCATCAATTACATACTGAAGTTCATTTTTTAACCTTGGGTGCTTCATACGCTCGCTTACCGTTGTATACAGGTTTTCTACCAAATCTGCCAATGGAGATTTATCTTTATTACTGCACAGAAAATTTGCTCCAGTGCCTGGTGTATACATCCAAATTTCTTTTGCAAAAGCGTCTGGGTCATTTACCCTATGAACGGACTTGCTGATGCTCATAAGATAAAGGACCGATCCGTTTTTTAAACGTAAATTGAAGCAATCTCCATTAATATAGGTTTTACAATCAAAGGCGTTAGAAACAAAAACGACTCTTGAAACCTCATCAGGATAGTCGGACTCACCCTCTTCATAAAAAGTTTCGTAACTCAGAAGTGGATGATCCGAATTGCCATTTTTATCTGTTTCGGCTCGATTAAGTCGGTCTGCGGATTCTTTATTCCAATCCAATTTATCGTCTAAGGTGTCCTTATTTAATTTCTCGAGGAAAGACACCAGGTACCGTTCAGTTGGAGTCATTTCTGCAAGTTCTACATTCAACAATGTATCCATGCTGGTGTTCAAAGAATCTGCGACCTTCATAATAAACTCTATTCCCGGCTTTGTATTGCCGTCCTTGCTTATTCTGGAAATATATCCAGGACTAACACCAGCATCAGTCTCTAGTTCACCTATTTTTTTCCCGAACTCTTTCAAAAGGAAAGCTATGTTATCAAGCATCAACTGTTTATTGAATTCAGTGGTCATATCGGCATACTCCTTTCTACTATTTAATCAATATAATATCATTTCTTTACGTATCGGTCAATACTAATTATTCTCTTTACTATTTATTCAATTTAACTTTTGGTTTTGACTGAGACAAAAATCAAAAAAGCAGACCCTGTATTGCCACAAGTCTGCTTTCATATTATATGGACCGGACACGACATGTCCGTTTTTCATCGAAAATTATTTTAAATTTCTACGCCATATTGAGATAAATAATCTTGAACAGCCCATATAGGCTCTGGGTATTTAATGTGAAGTGCCTCATTAATCCATTGGTGATTTGGATTCAGCGGATTCAGCGAACACTGCAAAACAGCCATAAGTTTCTCACTGACAATAGGGGGAAGGTGGAGTCCGAAGCAGATAAGAGCCGCCGTTTCTACCCTTGGAGTCGTTTCACCCTTTACGGTTCGGCTGATGGTCTTTGGATCACGGTCGATTTCAAAACCTAGATCGGTATAATTCATTTCCCGCCACTTCAGCAACAGTTCAATACATTGTTCCGGGTCATCTGTCATCTGCTTCCGGATTTCAAGAGCCTCTTCCTGCTGCTTTTTCCTCATAGCAATCTGACGCTCCTGTGGCGCATTCTGGTAACCGTTATGATATTTGATTTCGAAGGTTATATCACTCGGCTCACGATTCAAGTAACACTCCGTATGGTATTTGTCTGCCACCTTGCTCGTAACGGTCATGTCAAAGACAAGGCAACATTCATCCATATGGGAGCGTGCATAATCGGTTAGTTCAAGCTTGCCATTTTCACCTGCCTGAACGTAAAGCGGAGCATTATATACATAGTGATTATCAATAAAGAGATAGTCACCGTTGTCAGTTAAAGCACGAAGCTCCTGGTTAAAGATACGTTCGACCGCCGCATCCTGGGCAGACAATGAGAATGTCTGGTTTACTCTTATAGACCCCTTTCGGAATCCATGGGGTTTAACATAATGACCGTCGATATATGTAAAGGTGCCGACAGCTTCTTCATACCCGGCATCTATCATACGGATTTTTGCTGAAATGCGGGATACACAGAAAAATATGGCCAAAGCATCAATGACAGGCTCCATTACATCAATAAGTTCAGATGTACCCATTTCCGCACGGAATCGCTTTATAAATTCAAAAGCCTTGGTCTTAAATGTCGAAAGTGGCATTTGAATCCTTGGTGCAAGAGCATTTGCCTGCCATTCCATCCAATCGGTCGCATCTTTACCATTGCCTTTTATGCCGCCTACCACTTGGCACTTTATCTGAGTGGCGTTTTCATTGTATAGCCGTTCCAGTTCAAAGGCTTTCCTGTGTTTATCCCAATGGACACACTCATGAATGATGGTATTATTAACAGACCCCAGATTGCGTAAAAAATATGCATCAGGGTCTACAAATATTGTGCCGCTTTTAACTTTTATCTGTTGGAAAGATGAACTGCTTTTATCGTAGTATTCCGTTTCGCAATCCCTGAAAAATACCTGGCCAAACGTAGAAAAATCGGAAGTGATATGTTTTAGCTGGACTAAAAGCCTCATGCGTTCTGCGAGAAGTGTAGGATCAATAGCCATTGGCTCGTATAAGGCTTCTTTATAATACTCCTCCAAAAAGGCTCGTGCTACAGCTTCCAATTGTTCTTTATATATAATGGGAACAAGTGAATCCGACATAGGATTATCTTGCTTACCGCGGTAGTTATATTCTTCCGTAGCAGAAATAGCGAAATCATCAAGGTCCTGAGAGAGGTCACCGGTACATGAAACTTTGAACCACTGTGTTTTTTCATCATGCCGGTCATTATGCCTGTCAGTTTCCGATATCTCAAACACAGCTTCAAGTAGAACATCAAATGCTATTTCCATACCTGGCAGATCATCTATAAAGACATGTTTGACTTCAATATCCGACAATTCAGCACTATCAATAGTACGCACCAGTTGGGAGGAGACATCAAGATCACTATAATTCTGTTCCAAATAGCCGGACACAGCATCATAAAGCTCGTTATAAAAACGACTTGCAACATAAGCTTTAAAAGAACGATCTCCTGCCATAGCCGACCCTCCCACACTTATTAATCCATCAGCTATTTTACGTTATGTGTGCTGCAATCAATCTCAAAAATAATTATCGACAGCTCGGTAAACTATTAATCATATCCAAAACATAACCTTCACTGGTTATTCATTATTACCTATCCTAAGTAAACATTCTCATTGTGCCATTCTAAATAAAACGGTTCTGGCAGCTGATCTTTTCGATCGGGCAAAATAATCAATTTACTGCCATGGTGGGCGTAATACACTTTACCATTGCCGAAATCTTCTTTTATGCGATGACTTACCTCTACAGTAAGATCCTTATCTATAGTTATATATCCTCGATCAAACAAGGTATGAAAATCTCGTCGCAAAAGCAATCCGTTGTTGATTTCATTAGGTCCTTCCAAGCTGTACGGCTTAATATGTGCAGCCTCCAATACGGGTAAGGTTTTCTCTCCTGTAATCGCACATCTCCGATGGTAAGCATCTGTGATCAGCACTTTAAAAGCTCCCTGCCCAATTCGAGGTTTTATAGTCTGTTCTTTTTCGTAGCGATTTTCAGAACTGTCCATTACAACAGGTTGTATCATGTTTTGATATTGAATTTTTTCCTGCACCTGTTTATAAAGAGCCAACCCAGTAAGCTCCTCGGTATCATAAGTTTTGCCTTGAACAATATTGCGGCTCCAGTTTTGCGGAACCCGAATCCAATTCTGTTCATCAAAATAGAAGGGCATAGACAGAATAATACATCCGATGTACGGGTCGGGATCTGATATCCGATTCGTTTTTCTATATTTATAAACCCTATTATTAAGTTCTAATAAACTTTTAGCCCCATTAGCAACACCAAATGCTTCCCAGGCTAATGAAGATGGCAAAATAGAAAACTTCAGGAAGAATCCACCACCCACAACATAATCGTTTGGGCTATGTAACTTAAATAGAAATAGTTCCCCTTCATCTAGGGCTTTAAAATTAGTGCGACCTCCCGGTTTCCAAAAGTTCACTTCATCGCAGTTTACCTGCGTTAAAGTCTTAAACCAGTCGTAATCAGTTATCCCAACATAAAATTTCATAAGAATTCGCATCCTAAAACTGGCCTAGCTTTTTCGTGTACAGGCACACTACATTTACTATTCCTTACTTATTGTCTTTACACCACAAGCCGGCATTATTCTTCACAAACAAGCTATAGTTCTCCGAGAATCTCAATAGGCTGTATATTATTATTTGGAACATGTATAAATGTGCTTTTTAAATCATTAATGGTTGAATCAAAACTACCATCAAACGCCTTATTAATTGAATCGTAAGAACCAATCAGTCTTTCATAAATTGGGTTTCCAAATATTTCCTTGACATCAATGTCTCGTCTTGATGTGATGTTAGCTACAAAAACATCTTTGATTTTCTTTAGAATTGCAATTTGCTCATCTGTAAAATCGTATGTGTGTATGTATGAAAGATAATTCTTCTCGATTCTTTCCTTAGGGGTTGGAATTCTCCTTTTACCTAATGCATGCAGCAAAAAGTCCCAGGCTGAACCTTCCGGATAATCATACATTTTTTGCAAATGGCCTTCATCCATAAAGGTGTTGGGTAAACTTAACCAGTAAATTAATTCTGCAATTTCATCATCTGTAGGCTGGTAATCGGACTGCTCTGCCTTTTCTCGCAGGTTTACTACAATAGGTTCCTGACTTTTCTTCAATTCTTCCTCAAAGATACGTTTTGCTTCCTCAATAGGAATATTATCCTTTATAGTAATTGAATCGCCATGAATTTCTACTCTCTGGATGAGATTGGCTGGATCAGGATTATCAAGCAAAAAGTAATCACCTTTAGGACTTATTGTCCCTCCTCCTGCCGGTGCTTTTGTTCCACCAGGCCTTACAACTTTCGTGTTCTCCCTGGCTGTGCCTTTTCCGTTATCTTCCATTTGTTCACAAAGTCCAACAAAGTCAAGAACTTGAAAACTGAATTTACCCGTTTTAGGGTCAAGCCGAGTTCCCCTGCCAATCATCTGAATGTATTTTCCTGTTGATTTGGTAAGAGCCGCCAGGGCAATATAGCGAACACATGGGATATCCACACCTGTACTCAAAATATCCACAGAAATTGCTATATATGGTTTTTGATAGGGTTTCTTAAACCAGGCTTTTAATGTTTCATTCAATTGGTTATTTTCCGAAATAATCTCTTCGGCATAATAGGGCTTCTCAGTATTATCGTTATCGAAAACCTTGTTAATAGCTTTGGCCAGTTCCTGGCAGTGGGCTTGGCTTACTCCGAACAGAATAACCTTTTCACCATATTGGGTGTTTTTCTTCAGTTCTTCTGCAATTCTTAAGCAGTTTTCTTCTGAAATAAATTTGCGGTTTAGCTGCTCCAGTGTTAATTGCTTTTCTTCCCCCAATTCAATTACATATTTTTCTTTCGGGTCAAGTACATGGTCAAATTCAATGCCTTTTTCTCTAGCTTCTTCGACCAAAGAAGATATTAGTTCAATAGGTTTATACGGAGCCAGAAATTCTTCATCAATCCCTTTGGCAAGATCAAACTGGAAATCGGGCTCACCGCTCTCGCAGCCAAATAGTTTATACGTATCAATAATCGCCAGGTCTTCTTCATCTACATCTGAACCACCTTTAGGGATAGCTATCCTGGGTGTAGCGGTCATTCCTATGCGCGGGCACAGGAAATGGTCAAATATCAGTTTGCGGTTAACATTAACACTACGATGACATTCATCAACAATTAATAAATCATAGAATGTGGAAGGCAAATCGCTGTGAATCAATTCCAGTGTATCAATAACCACCACATGAATGCTCGCATGTTTTCTGGCTCTAAAATTGGAAGTGGTTATCCAACTGGAAGTATATTTTCCGCTAATAAGTGAAAACCCATCATCAACAGCCTGCTTGGCCAGCATTCTCCGGTCAACTACAAATAAAACCCTTTTGATTAATCCCCCATCCAGCAAAGCCTTTACCAGAGCAACGGCAGTTCGGGTTTTTCCAAGACCGGTGGCCATGTGAACAAGCATTTTCTGCTTACCTGCTTTGTATTTATCAATAATAGTGTTTATGCAGTCCAATTGATATGTACGCTCTTTTCCTACTGTGGGATCGTACCCACCAGCGATGGTTGTATCAATAAGAATTGCTCTATCAGCAGCTATTTTCTTTTGTTGTTCAAGCTTGAGTTTCATCTCTTCCAAAGTCATGAAGGAATTAACCTGTTTAAACTCTCCGGCCTCCAATCCCCGCCAGGCGTTGTCATAGAATAAAATACGCTCAGAACTGCAAGCATACAGAAAGCGCGGCTTTAATACTCTGGTTACGATCGTACGCAACTTTAAAAGATCTTTGTTTTCCTTGTCCAGGTTATTTTCAATAACAGCCAGGATCTCGCCATTCAAATCCTGCAACACAATATCAGGTCTGATATTCTTGAAATTGGGGAAATCCTTCTTCAAATTTTCTGGTATGTCATAGGTCTGCTGGTAAAGCAAGGTATCTTCAATTTTCCAACCATAATCATTAATCAGTTTTATAATTACCGGTAAATCCGTAGAAGTTGCCTCGTTTATCTTCTTGCCCATCCTCCACCTCCTCAGTTATATATTTTGCTAGTTCATTCCCCATACATCAGCAAGTATTATATCAATCCTATTTTCGGCTTCTTTCTTCATCTCAAGTACTCCATTATGGACTTTCAGTTTGGCATCAAGTTCATCTGTAATTTGTCGTTGTACAGTAATTTCCGGATATGGAATTTGTATTTTTTGAAATTCTGTGGAACTGATATTATATGTTCCACCACCTGCTTTAGGATTTAATAATGCTCTGCCTATAGGACTCATTAAAAAATACATGACATACTTAGGTTCTATTTCTTCTAAATTGAATTTAAACCTAATTAAATATGAAGCATAGACAAAAGGTGCATCTGAATTCCATACAGCACATTTACCAACCAGACTTGGATTGCCATTTGAACGCACGATTAAAAAATCACCTTTTGATAGCTTGTATTTATTAAATTCCTTATCGCTTAGAAAAGACTTTTTAATATCATCAAGTTTAAAGCCACAAAAACCTATATTTCCAATTCTTAAAACATTATAGCCTTCTTCTTGATAGTCTGCTTTTACTGAAGATCCATATAGTGAGTCAATTATTAATTCAGAAAGTGGTCTTTGCGAAAATTTGTACTTTCTAAAGTATGAAATAAAGTCAATCTCCCAATTTTCCAAAACCTTATTTGTACCTTCAATAATAGCTTTTTGTTTTTCTATTTGAGCAACAATGGCGGCTTGATCTTCAATAGAAGGCAACGGAATTTCCCAAGCACACATATCTTCATACTTGAAGTTCATACGCACCCCACCACTGGCTTTTTCATTTACATAGTCCTGAAAGCATTTGCTGTTAACAAGCGCTTCCAAATACCGGGGATTCAATTCATCTTCGTTGCAGCCAAAAACTACATAAGCTCCGCTTATAATCTGATTATTATAATCAAATAAATTCAAACCAATGCTACCGACATTTATTCTATAGGGGTTATAGCAGAACTCATTTTTAGCCACTATATAATAACTTTGACTAGTTTCTTCTGAATGAAGTTTTTCGTTTAAGAAAACACCGGTTTCATTGCTTACTCCGAGCACCTTATATTTCATATCCGGATTTTTAGCAGGTTTTATTTTTTTCTTGTTTAAGATCAAGTAATCCTTTAACTTTACCATTGGATATTTTGCACCGCTTTTTAATATCTCCCTGATGGTGCAAATCTCCTTGTGCCCATCAACTCTGCTATCATCATTATTGCCTACATATTCTCGCACAATATCAGCTTCTAGGGCACTAGCCGGATCAAGCCTGACCAGATATTGCAGAATGGTTTCAGGTTTGCCGGTGTTAAGATTTTTGTATATTTCATCCAAGGATTTTGCTTCAGCCGGTTCAATTTGACTTAATGCTTCAGACCACTCCGCAAGCTGGCTATCGCTCAAACTGCTTCTATAACTGGCCAGGTTAAACGAATAATTATGCGCTTTATCAATTCGCTTGGCTATTTCATTTTTTATGCGGTTTTCAAGCATCTGATCAATTTTTTTTAATTCCATTTGTTTGTCGGCTTCACTGGCTTTCTTAGCTTTTATTTTCTTATCCAATGCTTGTGCTTTCTTGGCCCGCTCAATTTTCCCTTTTTCCTCCATGTCAATACGGGTTTCCGTCCGGATTTTTTCTTTTACTCTTGGGTCAAGGGTTTTTATCCATTCTGCAGGAATACAGAATTGATTTATGCTTGCAGGTGGTTGTTTGCCTTGCTTTACAAATTCATGCCACAAGGTCAGACATTCGGTCAGTTGATTCCCTTTTTGCCACTTTCGGTTGGTTCCCATAGTGTATCCATCGTTAGTTACTTTGTAAAACCAGGTCCAATCGGTTTGTCCACCTTTTTCAAATACCAGAATAGAGGTTTTGGGTCCTTGTCCGTTTTTGCTTACAAATATGCCCTGAGGCAGTGAAATAACGGCTTTTAGTTGTGCTTCTTCAAGCAGCATCCTGCGTAATGCCTTGGCACTGAATTGATCCCAGGTGTGAAACCCCTCCGACACAACCACAGCGCATCTGCCGCCTTGTTTTAAATGTTGAAACATAAGTTTCACAAATAAAATAGTGGTCTCCGATTCCTTGGAATATTCACTCCAAACATCCGGATAAGCCTCTTGATCTCGTTGTGCGCCAAAGGGTGGATTGGCAAGAACTACAGTTTTACTTTCATGATCAGTAACAGGACTATATTTAGCCAATGAATCCCCTTGCTCAATATTAGCTGGATTAAGCCCGCGAATATAAAAATTGATTGCGGCCATCTTTCTGATCATTCCTAGATATTCAATTCCCGTAACACCACTACGGTAAAATTGTCTTGACTGTTCAATACTTGGAAAATCAATTTGGTTGGCATTGAAGTATTTATCAAACCACTCTCTTAATTCAGGGTGTGCTTTTTCCCCGGGCCATTCTCGATCAGGGTCAACTCTTCTCATAACAAACTCAAAGGCATCAAATAAAAATCCACCTGTACCACAAGCAGGATCAAATATTAAATCGTCAAAACTAGGTTCAATTATAGCCGTCATAAACTGGCGAACATGGTCTGGGGTACGGAATAATCCAATATCCTTTGTTCCTCCTGTTTCACTCAAAGCAGACTCGATTGCATCACCTAATAAATCAGTTTTAAGCAGTCTGGCTTCTTCAATATCATTGGCAATAATGCTAATAACTTCACCAAGATTGCCGCTATTAACATTATTTGAAAAATTTGAGTTACTGAAAACCTCCTCTATTAATACCAGCTGGTCCTGTACCTTCTGCGGGAGATTTCCTGTAAATACTCTCCTTGCGCTTTGCAATACGGTTGAATAAAAAGGGAAGAAATTATCATTCAATTCCAATAATATTTGCTCATTTGAAACTGTAGTTAAATATGAGAATAATCGGTTTTCATTTGATTCCTCTTTACCTGTCTTGGGATTCTTCCATTTATAATCACTGGCAAACAGGTTCCTTAAAGGTTTAAATTCTTCATCTTGTTTAACTTTTGTTTCAAAAATTCGAAGTAAAAGCAATTCAATAATATACTCAACTCTTTGAACCGGTGTTCCAGCGGGTCTTAGCTTTTTATGTAATGCCTTTAAGGCATTATTGGTTTTATTATCTGCGTAATGTACTGTTGATCGTGCCACGTAATTATCTCCTTAACTAGGTCCTATGGACTTATTTGTTTTCGGTTTCTTCGGTCCCACATTCTTCTATACTTCTTCGCAAAAAACCTGCTTCTTTCGGCGCTTTGTCCTACTCTAGCGGAATAATATACCGTCGAGGGCTAAATCAAGTATTCTTAACTGGTCTATGGAAACATGCCCTCCAAAAAAGGGCACAGTGCCCTGAACCTATACATAACGCTCCTTCCGCTCTACCAAAACCAAGCACTCAATTTTGATAAGATAAACTTGTTGTAACCGTATCCCGTGATCATAAGGTATGAATACCATTAAGAACTCAAGTATTGACTATATTTAACCCACTGTTTCAGATTAGTAACAGCTTCATCATATGAGTCGATATCAAGCCACATAACGTTGTTTTGATCTAAAAGCTGCATCTTATATTTTCTTCCTCTTAGCTTTACCCTGCCAATTTGAGCATTTCCGAGCATGAAGTTAATGGTATTATCACTTTTGATATCGAATACCATTTTATCTTTCAATCCAATAGCCTCAAGTCTTTTTTCCAATTCTGATATGAAATTTTTTTCCATTTCATTTAGATTTGATAGCCGCTCATTGAACTTCGCTTCAGCTTGAAGCCTATAATTCTCCTGAAGCTTTAAACACCTTTTAAATACTTCATGAGTGGTAATACAATCGTCCAATGCTCTATGGCCATTAGATTCTATTCCAAAGTATTTTTTTACTGATTCAAGCTTTCTATCACCAGTATCTTTATATCTAAGTGTTTCTTTAACCAAGCGCAAAACATCAAAAGCTCTCACATCAGATAACTCCGTATTATTTTCTGATAAGGCATATTTTAGAAAACTAAGATCAAAATCAATGTTATACCCAACAATTACTTGCCCTTCTATACGTTGGTATACCTC
>JAQVXR010000052.1:12407-13594 GCA_028709045.1 Desulfitobacteriaceae bacterium
AAACATCAAAAGCTCTCACATCAGATAACTCCGTATTATTTTCTGATAAGGCATATTTTAGAAAACTAAGATCAAAATCAATGTTATACCCAACAATTACTTGCCCTTCTATACGTTGGTATACCTCACTAATCACATCTTTAAGCTTAGGTTTGCCCTTAACCATAGCATAAGTAATGCCGTTTACAGCTGATGCTTTGGGATCGATATTTATTTCAGGATCAATAAGCTGTGAATAGGTATCAACTAATTCCATATTTTCATAGGTTGCAATACCAACTTCTACAATCCTGTCAGTTAGAGAAGATAAACCAGTTGTTTCAAAATCAATAAAAACCAGTTTACTCGGAAGTTGTTTAGGATCAGTTATTAAGAAATATTCAGTAAATCCAGGTGTATGAGCATTTTCTTTAACATGATATATCTCATTAGTTTTGGATGTTTTATCAGGTGCTTTGTACTTGTAAGCAAAATAAAAAATGGCAGCTGCCAATAGTATAAGCCAAGGATATACTATTGCAAGCAAAAGCAGAGTTATTCCCAAGATAATCATAATAGCCTTGATAAAATTTGTATAAAATTTTGAACTCACTTTACTAAACCTCCTTGTTGAGAAAAATCTTTACTTCATTAAAAATTCTCTATTTGGATGATATTTCCTCTAAAATTCACTTCTAAGAACTAGAGATAGCTTGAGTGCGATGCAAGGAGTTTCACCTAAACTATTTCGTAGAGCCAGTATATTAAAGCGGATAAGTAGCGACTCCCTTATACGGAATAATCCCTCTCACACTATGGGTAAGAGGGATTATTTACATTTAAGAAAAGCAACCTAAGTATCTGCTTCACTTGTTTTTAAACTACTTTAGTTCTATCAACACCAGAATCTGTGCAAAGGGGCATATTAGATGATAATTCAAATGTTAAACGATTTGCCAAAAAAATGCACACCCCTGCCTAATGTCAAACGATTACCATGATGCCCCATCCCTAAAAACAAATCCAAGCTGTCATTTACCCTGTGGTCTACATTATTAATTAAAAGAAAGAAAAACCCAAAACCGCTGAAATCTCCCAATATCAGGCTTTTTAGGCAAAAATAAAACCACCTGCTGATAAAATACTTTTTATCAATAGATGGTAGATTATTTGGTGGAGGCGGGGGGAGTCGAACCCCCGTCCGAAAG
>JAQVXR010000248.1 GCA_028709045.1 Desulfitobacteriaceae bacterium
ATACTCGGCTGTAAATTGTCTTTTTTGCATTTTTTTGAACCTCTCCGTCCGGCAGTTTTTCTGCCTTTATTATATCAGGTTCATTTAGTTTTGTAATTTCGTGTCTTAATTTATGGGTACATTATACTCTTGTTCCATTGCAACTTTCGGTTGCAATGGAACAAGAGAACCGTCCCTGCGTTCCGCCCCATCTCATCCATGACCTCCATGCTGGATACTGTTTCTCTGGCTGTTTCAGTCATTGCTGCCATCTCCCTTTTAGTGGGTGGTATTGGTGTCATGAATATTATGCTGGTTTCAGTCACCGAGCGTACCCGGGAGATTGGTACCAAAAAGGCTCTGGGGGCGAGAAATTCTCATATTAAACTACAGTTCATTGTAGAATCCGTGATTATTTGTATCATCGGAGGGATCATCGGCATTATCTTAGGATTGTTTCTGGGTTTATTAGGCGCCTCACTTCTGGGATATCCTGCAACGGCTTCTCCCGGGGTTGTCCTTTTAAGTGTTTCCGTAACCATGGTGATTGGTGTGTTTTTTGGGTACTACCCTGCTAATAAGGCAGCACAGCTTGATCCCATAGAAGCGCTGCGATATGAATAATGATTAGTCTATTCCATAAATTTGCCATGTAAATCAAATCATATTCGTGCATTAGATGTATACAGGGTCAGCTCCGTTTCCATGAACAACCTCCTAATCTTTAATAATTTGTGTGTAGTCTCATCATGATTAGAAGATAGGGGAAGGCCGGATTGTATTAAAAAACCTGTATATTTCTTTTTTAGTAAATGGGATAATCATAAAATAAAAGTATGCTTCTTTCTGGATTGTTTTGTTTGGCGATTAAACAATACCACAAAATGAGCATACTTTTTCATCTTTTATTCGTTTTTTTGATATGCAACTATTCCCAAAAAACTATCGCGCCAGCGATTTCGTTCTTCTTCTGTTCCACTGCAACCAAAAGTTGCAGCGGAACAGAAGAACCGTCCGAGACCAGTGAAAAAGTCACTATCGAACAGGTATGTTTAACAAGGAAATCTTTTAAATATAAAAACCATAAAAATTAGTGAAAGCCTTGATTTTAGTGACTATTTTACAGAAAGAAAAACCCCCATATGGTATAATATAAGTGCGAACAAATACCAACCAATAGGGGGTTAATCCATGCTTCGACTAAAGCCAAAGCAATTAAGTTTTCATGTATCATTATATAATAAAATTCCGGAAAATCATATACTTAAAAGGATAAATTCAGTAGTGGATTTTAGCTTTATCAATAAATTATTAGAGAATAGCTATTGTAAAGAATTTGGACGGCCTGCCAAAGAACCAGAAATGATGTGTAAGTTACTTTTTCTCCAGCATTTATATAACCTATCAGATGAAAGGGCTATAGAGGAAGCAACTTTAAATCTTGCCTATATGTATTTTATCGGGATTAATCCGGAAGATACACTTCCAGATAAAAGCCTTTTATCAAAATTCAGGACACAACGTTTACAAGAATCAACGTTAGATGAAATCATCACGGAGATAGTAAGACAATGTGTAGAAAAAGGAATTGTTGAAGGTAATACTGTAAGTATTGATGCCACTCATATCGAAGCAAACACAATTAAGAAAACCCCTGAACGATTAATGAAGCATTTAGCAAGAAAAATCATTAAAACTTATGAAAAGGAAACAAATCAAAATTTAGAAAATATACCTGAGGCACCGGAATATCAAGAAATTGCAGATCACAAAGAAGCGAAAGCTGTTATGAAAGAATACTTAGAAACTGTAATAGGCCGGGTAGAGGAGAATATTTCTACCGAATTGGAAAAAACAGATGAGGTAATTAAAAAAGCAAAAGATATATTAAGTGATCCCAAGTTTATTAATCAAAAGGGCCTACGTTCGCTGATAGATGAAGATGCAAGAGTAGGTCGTAAGAGCAAAACACAAGACTTTTATGGTTATAAAACAGAATTTGTTATGACAACCGATGAACGCATTATTACTTCTGTAAGAACAGCTAATGGAGCTTATATGGATGGCAGCTATGCACAGGAGATGCTGGAGCAAACAAAACAAGCCGGCATAACAATTGAAGAAGTTTATGGGGATAAAGCATATTTTCGGAAACCAATACTGGATGATATAGCAGAAATAGACGCAAAAGCTTATATACCCGTAAGTGCAGTAGTTTATAGGATTGATGAAAGTGAGTATACATATAACAAGGATTCAGACGAGTGGCAGTGCAGTCAGGGTAACGTAACAATAAATAAGAAGCGTTATAAATCAAAAACCAAGACAAGAGAAAGGGAAGGCTATAAATACTATTTTGAAATGAATCAATGTAAAGCATGCCCTAAACATGATGAATGTGCCAAAGGCAGAGCAAGAAGGATACTTGTAGTAGGTTTAAACACTACAGAATTTTACGAAATATCTCAGTACCAGAAGACAGATGAGTTTTTGGAGAAATATAAAAAAAGAGCTTCCATTGAAGGCAAAAATGCTGAGCTCAAAAGATTCCATGGGCTATATCGAGCAAGGGGATATAGTCTATTAAGTGTATCCAAACAATCAAAGCTGGCGGCAATAGCAGTAAATATAAAGAGGATAGCATCGATAGTATCCTCGCATTTAACCAGATTTATTAAAAATCTTAAGATAATTAGATTACAATTTAAATTTTCTTTAGTTTCTTAAAAAGCCAAGGAAAAAAGACCAGTTTTTCACTGGTCTCGAACCGTCCCTGCGTTCCTTCCATGACAGGATCAGATAAGAAAAAATTATACCTAAATGAAAACATCAAAACAGTTTGTTATATAAGTAACCTACCGAAAAGACCCAATGCGTATTCCGGAACATCCGGACGGCGTTTCCGGAAACATCCGGACACTTTACCGGCTAAATTGATTGTAAAACAATTGCTGCTTTTCGGCAACAAATATTATCCGTGGTTAGAGTTCATTGGTCCCTCGCATTTTCTTAGCAGCCATAATTTCTCTCATAGAGACCTTGGAATCGAGTTCGATGATGTAGGAGTTATGGATAATCCGGTCCATGATGGCGTCTGCAATGGTGGGATCGGGGAAAAGCTCATACCACTGCCCATGTGATATCTGTCCGGCCAAAATCATCGAACCTCTGTTGTAGCGGGATTCTGCAATTTCCAAGATGTCACGGCTTTCCTCCAGAGTGTATGACTTAAGTCCAATATCATCAAGAATCAAGAGACGGGAACGTT
>JAQVXR010000053.1:0-2287 GCA_028709045.1 Desulfitobacteriaceae bacterium
CTGGAAGAATCGGGAGAACTCTTAAAAATTATTGAGCCTTTTGGGTTTACGGAACAAGAACTGCCCGGTGGCATCACTGCTGAAGAAGCAGAAGAAATGGTTTAAATAAATTAAATGACAACCCGAGATTGCAAGCTTGAATGAAAGGAATTAACAATGTGAGTACTTTAAGCCTAATACCCCCTCTTTTAGAAGGAGCTAAAGTTACAATTTTAATCACTGTTTTAGGAATCATCCTTGGGTTTATTCTTGCCTTTGTAGCAGGATTCGGCAGGTTATCCAAGTATCGAATCTTAAGATTTATCGCAACTGTTTATGTAGAAGTCTTTCGAGGGACGTCGCTTTTAGTTCAGCTTTTTTGGATCTATTTTGCCTTGCCCCATTTCGGCATTATGCTCCCCACCATGCTTTCCGGCATTTTGGCCTTAGGCCTAAATGCCGGTGCATATGGTTCGGAAGTAGTGCGCAGCTCAATTTTAGCCGTTCCCAAAGGGCAGACGGAAGCGAGCATTGCGCTGAATATGACACCGTTGCAGCGCATGCGCATTGTGATTCTCCCCCAAGCATTTGTCATGATGCTCCCTGCTTTTGGGAATTTACAAATTGAACTTCTCAAAGGAACGTCTCTGGTATCTCTCATTACTTTATCGGATTTGACCTTTCAGGCAACACTCCTTCGCTCTTCAACATTTAGAAATACAGAAATATTCAGCCTGCTTCTCATCATGTACTTCCTGATTGCTTGGCCTCTCACGCGAGGCGTACGTTGGTTAGAGCACAGGCTATCGGTTGGGAGGTATTAATATGTGGGATTGGGAATTTGCTTTTTCCATTCTGCCCAAGATTGTTGTAACTTTGAAAATAACGATCCTTGCAACTTTTGCCGGATTTTTCTTAGCCTTAGTGTTGGGACTTATTCTGACGATTGCGTACAGATCGAAATTTAAACCCCTTTCTATGTGTACAAAAGGATTCATTCAGTTTATCAGAAGCACGCCGATTCTCGTACAGCTTTATTTTTTATTTTATGTACTGCCCCAATACGGGCTTGTCCTAACTCCGTTGGTGGCAGGTGTAATCGGGTTAGGTGTCCATTACAGCACCTACCTTTCAGAAGTTTACCGTTCCGGAATTGAAGCCATTCCTAAGGGCCAGTGGGAGGTCGCCAAAGCTTTAAATTTTAAACCCTGGCAGGTTTGGTTAAAGATTATTATTCCTCAAGCAATTCCTCCGGTGGTCCCGGTTTTAGGAAACTATCTGATTACCATGTTTAAAGAAACTCCGATTCTCTCAGCAATTACTTTGGTAGAAATCCTGCAAACAGCGAAAATTATCGGATCTCAGTCCTTTAGGTATCTTGAGGGGTTCACTATCGTCGGAGTATTATTCTTACTCCTTAGTTACCCATCCTCTCTTCTTATCCAGCGGCTGGAAGCAAGTTTAAAGAAGAGTTAATAGATTAAAGTTAGGAGGATTCTATGAGTGTTCAATTAGAACAGTTACCGAAAATAAGAAGTTCAAAAATAGCGGCCAAAAAGATTTTTAAACAACCAATGGTACGTTACCAAAAGGTCAGTAAATCATATGGAGATTTACAGGTATTAAAAGAAGTTGATTTTAATATTGCTCCAGGTGAAAAGGTTGCTTTGATCGGGCCAAGCGGATCAGGAAAAACAACACTTGCCAGACTCTTAATGACATTAGAAGAACCTACATCCGGAACTATTGAAGTTGACGGAGAACTTTTGTGGCATCAAAATATTAACGGAAAGCTGGTCAAGGCCTCAGAAAAACATATTCATAAGATCCGAGGAAAAATCGGCATGGTCTTTCAGCATTTTAACCTTTTCCCCCACATGACTGTGTTAAAAAATGTCACAGCAGCCCCCATCAATGTACTTGGGCTTAAACCGGAGGAGGCAAAAGAACAAGCAATTTCCATGCTGGACAAAGTAGGTTTAAGTGATAAGCTCAACACCTACCCCGCTCAACTCTCTGGAGGACAAAAACAACGCGTTGCTATAGCGAGAGCACTGGTAATGCGTCCCCAAATCATGTTATTTGATGAGCCTACCTCTGCCCTTGATCCCGAATTAGTGGGAGAAGTTTTGGAAGTAATCAAAGAAATTGCGGTTGAAGGGGAAATGGCGATGCTCCTCATCACCCATGAGATGAATTTTGCCCAGGATGTGGCAGACCGGGTTGCCTTTTTTGATGAAGGCCGGATCGTCGAGCAGGGGCCACCAAAGAAATTATTAAACAATCCGCAAAGTCCACGGTTACAATC
>JAQVXR010000053.1:2387-11277 GCA_028709045.1 Desulfitobacteriaceae bacterium
ATCGATGATTCTTTTTAGTATCTATTTTTTCTTTCCAAAAAACTAAATTTCTGGTAGAATAGGTACCGTAAATTATCAAATGGCTATTCAAGATATTAGGGAGCTGATAATGATGAAATTAGTATATCAAGGCAAAACAAAAGATGTTTATGCTCTCGAAGACGGGAATTATCTCTTGAAGTTCAAAGATGATGTGACCGGAGAGAACGGAGTATTTGATCCGGGAGCCAATACCATAGGCTTAACCATGGAAGGAGCCGGAAGAGCAGGACTGCATCTGACCAAATTCTTTTTTGAAAAATTGAATGCACAGGGTATTCCCACCCACTATATTGATGCAGATTTGGAAAATGTGACATTGACCGTGAAGAAAGCCACCATGTTCGGGAAAGGGCTGGAGGTGATCTGTCGTTACCGAGCTGTGGGAAGTTTTATGCGCCGTTACGGGGAGTATGCAAAAGAGGGACAACCTCTGGATGCCTTTGTTGAAGTTACTTTGAAGGATGACGATAGGAATGATCCACCTATTACCGAAGATGCTTTGGACATGCTGGGCATCTTATCCCGGGAAGAGTATCAGGTGCTAAAAGATCTGACTAAAAAGATCGGCAGTATTGTCAAGGATGAACTGGCAAAAAAAGGTATGGATTTATATGACATCAAATTTGAATTCGGCCGGGTGGGAGCAGACAATCATATTGCCTTAATTGATGAAATATCCGGCGGAAATATGCGGGCATACAAAAACAACCGTCGTGTAGAACCATTAGAGCTGGAAAAGATAATGATTGAACCGGAATAAAAGGCTGTTTTTTGTCTAACTGGGGAGCGGTTAAATAACCTGCTCCCCATACTGTTTCCACATATTAAGGAGTTGTACGCCTAAAATAAAAATATAATCAAGTCTGTTCTTTTATATTGATCTTGTTGATTTTTCTAGTTCCCATCTCACAAACTTCGAAATCATACCCTTCCCATCTTACCATTTCACCTTCTGCAGGAAGATGCCCTAGTTGCTCCAGCATAAATCCTGCAATGGTTTCATACTCCCTGGTTAAATTGACATTCTTTAAGTTAAGCATCTCTTTAATATCTTGAATAGGGGTGTCACCCTCAACTACCCACTGTCCCTTTTTAATCTTTTTAATCAAATTTTGTTTTTGTACTACATCACCTATAATTTCATCCACCAAATCCCCCCTGGTAACTAATCCTGCCGTTCCTCCATATTCATCAACGACTATAGCCATGTCAAAATTCTCTCGATGTAATTCCTTCAATAACTCTATCGTTGACTTTGTTTCGGGCACAAAAAACGTTGGCGACATTAGTGATTCTATTGTTTGTCCCCGATCACTAACTAAACTGCATACTAAATCCTTTATCCCAACTACCCCAACAATATCATCATAATCTTTCTTATAGACAGGAAAAGTACCATATTCAAGGTTGCAGACCTTATCCAAAGAGTGTGCTACAGTATCGGATACATGCAGGTAGACTATCTCTGTTCTAGGCACCATCACCTGTCGCACCACTTGGTCTCCAAAATTAAATACTCCCTCAATCATTCTTTTTTCCTCTGCGGGAAGGGTTCGGTGCTCAGCAATATAAATACGGATTTCATCTTCGGTAACTTCTTTTTCTTGTTGCTTTGTACTCCCCCCTAAAAGGCGAACTACTATGTTTGTGGAAAAAGTTAAAAAGCGAGTTATTGGAGTAGTTGCAACGGCAATAAAATTGATCGGCCGTGCTACCACCAACGCAATCTTTTCTGACCACTGCATAGCCAAGCGTTTTGGAGCCAGTTCGCCAAAAATAAGGGTTATATATGATATTATTAAGGTAACTACAAAGATTCCCAACGTATTAGCATAAGCATCCGGAATACCCAAACTTTTAAATTCCTGGACCAATATTTTAGACATCCCCACAGCAGCAGTTGCGCTTGCCAAAAAGCCGGCTAAGGTTATTCCCACCTGGATAGTTGCGAGAAACAGGCTTGGGTCATCCATCAGCCGTATTAATATAGCCGCTGATTTATTATTCTCTTCTTTTAACTGCTGAATCCGCACCCTCCGGGACGATATCACAGCTATTTCGCTGGCTGCAAAGAATGCATTCAGTAGGACAAGTACAAATATTAAAAGGATTCCCATCCAATTAACTGACAAGATAACGTCCTCCGACAAATCGCTTTGTTTTTATATTCTATCAGAGAACGTTAAAAAACATACTAAGGCTAATACTATATTTAACAGGGCATTTACTACAGGCCTCGACCCAAATAGCTCACCTTAGGCAGTTCTAAGAAAGACCCTTACGCTGTCACTAAAAATAAGTTAATAAATGGTGTCAGGCATCATTTATTAACTTATTAATTAAGAGCGGGCAGGAATGTGCACAATAACGTTAAATATATAAAAACAGTAATTTGTCAATATTCTGCGATAACAGTCAGGAGCAGCAATGAAAAAAAATTCTCAACCCGGGCAGCTATTGGTAGCTGCTTACGGGGCGGTCAGCCTTTTGGGGACGCTGTTACTTATGTTGCCTTGGGCTACTGTCCAACCTGGCACGACATCTCTTTTGCAGGCTTGGTTTACATCTATGTCGGCTTTAACAGTAACCGGGCTTGTTGTTGTTAACACCGGCGAACATTGGACGATGTTTGGTCAAACAGTGATCCTCCTCCTGATCCAGGTGGGTGGTCTTGGCTTGATGGTATTAACCACCATCTTTCTCATGGTTTTTGGCTTGAAAGTGCACTTAGGTTATAAGGTGCTGGCAGCCCAGGACCAAAATTATTATAGCTTCGCCGGAATTAATCGCTTGGTACTGAACATCGTACTGCTTACCTTAACAATCGAACTGGTCGGCGCTGTGCTCCTGTTGTTTTCTTTCCCCGATTTATGGAGCCATGGTATCGGGAAAGGAATATTTTATGCCATCTTTCATGCCGTCAGTGCCTTTAACGGAGCCGGAATAGATATTACCGGCGCAAGCCTCCTTCCATACCGGGATTTGCCCGGTATCAATATTATTACCATGGCATTGATCCTCTTAGGCAGTTTGGGTTATGTGGTACTGCAGGAATTCCGCAATTTATCATACCGCAGGCGGCGTCTCAGCCTGCACAGCCGCTTAGTATTACTGGTAACAGGGGCAATTACCTTGTTTGGAAGCTGCTTTTATTTTCTCACTGAATACACCGGCACACTTGCCGGGCTGCCCTTAGGTCAAAAAATTGTGGACAGCTTGTTTCAGGCTGTAACCAGGACAGCAGGGTTTACCACCATCCCCGTTTTATCCTGGAACGAGGCTTTTCAATTTTTAATGATTTTAATGATGTTTGTCGGTGCCAGTCCCGGCTCTGTAGGCGGCGGCATCAAAACAACAACCTTCGGAACAATTATGCTGGCGGTTTGGGCTATTGCCCGGGGGAAAAAAGAAGTGGTGGTTTTCGAGCGAGAAATCGCCAAAGAGAGTGTGTTAAAGGCATTCACCGTCACTATTATGGCTTTACTGCTGACAACAACCGTAACTTTAATCATAATGGCGGTAGAACAGCTTCCCTTTATGCCTATCTTATTTGAAGTTGTTTCAGCCCTGGCTACCGTTGGTTTATCAATGGGCATTACTGATCAGCTCTCTCCCTTCGGCCTCGTTCTCATCAGCATTTGTATGTTTATTGGCCGGATCGGAGTGTTATCTTTGGTCATCTTCTTGACAAAAAAAGATAAAAATAATTTCCGGTACCTCAAAGAAGATATTTTAATCGGTTAAATTGGTAATAAAGGTGGCATAGTTGATGAAAAAATCCGTTTTAGTTATTGGCCTCGGCAGGTTCGGCCAAGGAGTAGTTGAAGGGCTGTATGAATTGGGGCATGACATATTTGCCATTGATAAGGACGAAGAAGTGTTGGAAGATATCCGGGAAATGATTGTGTCCGGCGCTATTTTAGATGTTGCTGAAAATGACGATGATTTAACTCGGATTGTGGGAGAAAAGAATTTTGACGAAGCAGTAATCGCTATGGGACAGGATTTTGAAGGTGCTTTACTGGCCACCCATGTCTTAAAAGAAGCAGGCATTCCTGTCACTGCCAAAGCAGCCAATGCCAGAAGAGGCCACATCCTGAAAAAAATGGGCGCGGACCGGGTAATCCTTCCTGAACGGGATACCGGTTGGAGGCTGGCACAATTTATTTCTAACAGCGCCGCTGTGGATATTTTAGAACTGCCCCAAGGATTTGTTGTAGAACAAATCACTATTGGCGCAGGCATTAATAATCAAACGATTGCTGAATTAAACGCTAATAATCGTTTTGGTGTTTGGATTTTATTGATCTACAATAATGATATTCCTATTACTCCTACTGCTTCTACCCGACTACACAAAGGAGATGTGATGATCATCTTTGGAAAAAAAGATAACATGACAATTTTTGAAAAGGAAAATTTTAAAGGGGAATAAAACATACCTAGTTTATCTAAGAAAGATGTGCCCTATACCTCAGTTCTCACTTGCAGAAAAGACCTGGGTATGATAATATAATCTTGTTGAAAGAATTATAAATAAATGCCTGAGATATACGTCAATTTGAATATGTCCAACCTACATGAGAAATTCGGGAATTCGATGGTATGTAGCTGTCGAGCCGTCTTTTAGAACGGAAGGCAAAAGCATATCTAGGATGCCCACCTGCGAGAAGCAGGTCTGGACATATCAAAAGACGATATTTTGGGCGTTCTTGCAGAACTTACCGGTCGGTAAGTTTTTTATTTACCCCAAATAAGTTAAATAAACATCCTACTTTAGACCAAAAACTAGTATCTGTAACTGATTGACAAATATTAGCACGTAGCTTACGATAAGTATATTGTTTGAGGCTTATTAGCAATAATGTGACTAAAATATTTGACTTAAAAGGTGCTGAAATGAACAATTACTTAAAAGGCATAATTATGGTGCTGATATCGGCTTTCGGCTTTGCCTTGATGCCGAGTCTCGCTCTCTTTGCCTATCAAAGCGAAATAACGGTTTTAACACTGCTCTTTTTCAGATTCTTTTTGGCGAGTATTTTATTTTTTCTTTATCTTTATTTCAAACCGGAAAAGGTTTCCCTCAATAAAATAACCTTGCTTAAATTATTTTTGATCGGAGCAGTTATTTACAATATGCAATCTATCTTTTATTTTTCATCGGTCAAATATATCGCTCCCTCCCTCGCAGTACTTATTCTCTATACCCACCCGGTGATTATTGCCGTAGCCTCTTCTTTTTTGGACCATGAGCCATTGACCATGAAACTAATCATTTCCGTGTTGGTATCATTTTTGGGCATGGCACTGATGCTTGGCACTAATTTTTCGGGCATCAACGGATTAGGTGTCCTCTTTGCAGCAGGTACTTCGGTAGTTTATGCCGCTTATGTCATCCTCACTAACAAAATATTAAAGACAGTGCCTCCTTTAACTGCCAGCGCTTATATTTCCCTTTTCGCTTCTGTCGGCCTGCTCATGGTAAGTCTTCTTTCCGGAAGTTTCAGCCTTAGTTTCCAAGCAAGCGTTTGGCCTTGGTTAATTACACTTGTCATCTTCTCCACAGTGATCGCTTTGTTGACCTTTTATCGCGGCTTGGAAGTGCTGGGGCCGACCAAAGCAACCATTTTGAGTATGGCCGAACCCCTCTTCGGCATTTTCTTAGCTATTCTCCTCTTCCAAGACCATTTGTCGCTGCTCCAAATGATTGGTGCAGCCGGAGTTATTTCCGGCGCGGTGGCTGTAGTTTACAAGCGGGAGAAGTTGACTGGAACTGAGTAAAATTTCGTCCATTCAAAGATTTTGATATTTTATCCAACTTGTCACAAGTCCATCTTTCGAAACATAGCATAGAATATAGGACAACTCGAAAGGAGGATGGAATAATGGGTATTTTAGGAGGAATTACCCGTTGCTTCAATGGCGACGATGGTTTTGAAGGCATTATCGACCTGATTATTATTCTGATTGTTCTGCAGTTCCTGTGCAGTTGTGTCCTCGGCAAAGAAAGAGACTGTTAGTTAACCGGCTGTTTTGAGTGATAATTTTTTCTAGAAAGGAGCTTATTATGGGTGCTGTCGCCGGATTACTCCACAAAGATGGGATTTTTGATGATATAATTGATTTGATTATTATTTTGGTAGTACTGCAATTTCTCTGCTGTGCAGTAATGAGCAATTAACATAATTACAATCGGCCGCTCTTAAGGGCGGCTGTTATTTATTATAAGAGTGTTTTACCAAGGAAATTCTGAAACAAAGAGGAGCGCCGTTAGTACAGGTGCTCCTCAAACTTTTTTAGGCATGTTTTACATCAAGGCGGTTTCTTTTGAAAGTCTTGCTGATTTCTACCACGATCAACGGTATCAAGCTCAAGCCCAGCACCACGCCCCAATCACCGGTTTGTAAGAGCGCAGTTTCAAAAATTCCTCTTAAGAAAGGAACAAAAACAATCACAGACTGCAGTACTATCGATAAGAAAAAGGCATAAACCAAAGTGCGATTAGTGCCTATCCCTAATCGAAATAGGGATACATCGAAACTTCTCGCATTAAAGGAATGAATCAGCTGGGAAAGAGCCATTGTTAAAAAGGCCATAGTGTGGGCTTCTTCCGGACTCCGCCCCCAGCTGAGGGCCAGCCAGTAAGCGGCAAGAGAAACCAGTCCAATGATCGCTCCCTGATAGAGAATACTTACCCCGACACCTCCGGCAAAAACACCTTCATTGTGGCTTCTGGGCGGCCGATTCATCACCCCTTTTTCTGCCGGTTCCAATCCTAAGGCAAGCGCCGGCGGTCCATCCGTCACTAAGTTCAGCCAAAGAATCTGGATGGGGGTTAAGGGACTTCCTAGACCTAAAATAATTGCGGAAAAAATGGCGACAATTTCTCCGGTGTTGCAAGATAAAAGGTACTGGATAGATTTTCGGATATTGCTATAGATGGTCCTTCCCTCTTTCACTGCATTAACAATAGTGGCAAAATTATCATCCATTAATACCATATCCGAGGCTTCTTTGGCCACCTCAGTACCGGTAATGCCCATAGCCGCTCCAATATCTGCTCTTTTTAGGGCGGGAGCATCGTTCACCCCGTCACCGGTCATCGCCACTACATGGTTGTGGGCCTTCAATGCGGCAATGATTCTCAGCTTATGTTCCGGAGAAACACGGGCATAAACGGTGGTCCGAGTGACTTCTTTTTTTAGTTCTTCCTCACTCATTTTCTCCAGCTGGGTGCCAATAAAAATGCCGTCTCCTTCCCGCCAGATGTCCAGTTCCTTGGCAATAGCCAGCGCCGTGTCTTGGTGGTCTCCGGTGATCATCACCGTTTTGATTCCTGCCTGCCGGTTTATGGCAACCGCTTCCTTGGCTTCCGTGCGGGGCGGGTCCTGCATGGCAAAAAAACCGAGAAAAATCAGATTCTCTTCGGCTGTATCCGGAGTTGGGTTTTCGGGAATCCTCTCCCATTTGCGCATCGCCAGAGCCAATATCCGCTGTCCCTGGGAAGCAAGATGGGAATTAATCTTTAATAGAGCTGTTCGGCTTTCCTCCGTCAGCGGTTTTGTTTCTTTTAATGCAGCGATCTCTCCGGAGCGACCTAACACCACATCAGGCGCTCCTTTGGTAAAGGAATAAATTTCTTCGTTCATCTTATGAAATGTGGTCATCATCTTCCGGTCGGAGTCAAAAGGAATTTCCTCCAGCCGGGGATATTTTTTGTCTATATCACTTCTGGCAAAGCCGGCTTTTGCCGCCGCTACTACCAGTGCCCCTTCCGTCGGGTCCCCGGTTATTTTGTAACTGTCTCCTGATGTTTCCAGGCGGGCGTCACTGTTTAACAGGCCGCCCAGGAGCAGCAATTCTTGATTCCTGTCCTTTTGTGGATTGATTACCTCTCCTTCTTTTGTGAACTCTCCTTCAGGCCGGTAACCCGTTCCACTCACCTGAATCAATTCTTCATTTACATAAAGGGCGGTAACTGTCATTTCATTTTTGGTGAGCGTCCCCGTCTTATCGGAGCAAATATATGTCGCTACCCCTAATGTTTCCACAGCGGGCAGCTTTCTGATAATGGCGTTTCTTTTGCTCATCCGGGTCACACCGAGAGCGAGGACAATTGTCACCACAGAAGGTAATCCTTCCGGAATGGCGGCTACCGCTAAAGCAATTGCCGTCATAAACATTTCCCCCAAATCTTCCCCCCGGAGGAGTCCCGCCAAAAACACCAGCACGACAATTATCCCGGCAGCCATCCCGAGAATCTTCCCAAATGAGGCCAGTTGACGCTGGAGCGGTGTTAATTCCGGTTTCTCTTCCTGTAGCATCTCGGCAATTCGGCCGATCTCCGTTTTCATGCCGGTTTGGGTGATCAGTGCTTTTCCCCGTCCGGCGGTAACGGTAGTGCCCATAAAGACCATATTGTTTTTGTCCCCCACAGGCACATCAGCTGCCTCAATCAGGTTGAGGTTTTTCTCCGCCGGCACCGATTCCCCTGTTAAAGCTGCTTCGTTAACTCGGAGAGAGGCGGCTTCAATCAAACGCCCGTCTGCCGGGACAGAATCTCCCGCATCCAATAGGACAATGTCACCGGGAACCAGGCTATCGGCTTCCGATTGAGACACCTGTCCTTCCCTGAGCACCTTCACCATATTTTTTGTCATCTCTTTTAAGGCCTTGAGTGCTTGCTCCGCTTTACTTTCCTGAAAGACCCCCAACAGAGCATTTAAGAGGACGATTACTAAAATGACAATGGCATCAGCCCATTCCCCCAGCGCACCGGAAACAATCGCCGCCCCAATGAGAATCAGTACCAGCACCTCTTTTAACTGGCCGATAAACATCGAGA
>JAQVXR010000053.1:11377-13436 GCA_028709045.1 Desulfitobacteriaceae bacterium
GAAAATCCTAAATAATCACCGATGTATGTAGTACCTGTTTGGTACGGATAGGAAAAAAACTCATGTTCCAGGTACGTCCAGGGAAAATCCTTTTGGACACCGGGGGCAATAAATATCAGCGCATCTTTGTTTTCATTGTTCAATACGGTTTTAAAATCCTGTACCGTCTTTAACGGAGCAAATGAATAATTCTGCTTTTTCCGATGGAAGAAGCTATAGGATTTTCTTTCCCATTGAGGGTCAATTTTGATATCGACGCTTTCACCCGTCTTTTTATCGCTCACCGTCAAGACAAAAGGTTCATTTCGATAATCAAGGGGATAGCGGTCATTGCGCACATTAAAATAAGCAACATTACCAAAGGAAGAATACATTGTGCCCATGCTTCTGAAATAATGTCGGTCGTTAATATTAAACTCAATATCCATTAAGACTGACGAACGGTCTTCGCCGAAGTTTTCCGGGATAATTGCCATCCCGCTTATTTTCAGCGTTCCCTCCCCCGGGGTAAATTCATAAGGGCGAGAGTAAAAATAACAGGCAGTTAAAAATCGATATGCCAAAACACGGGGCAGCTTCATGGCAAATTCCTGACGGTTTACCAATTCAGTAAAGTCAATTTGCCTCTCTCGGGCATTTTCGAAGGTGATTTCTTTAATATTTAAACGTACATCGCCAAACACAATTTCTTCGTTGAGATTTATTTGTTTGACCCGCACCGTATGCTGGCTGTAAAAATATGCCGTTACCCCGGCCCATACAACTAAAAGGAGTAAAATTACCCTGACAAAGTTTTTCTTCAACTTCCACACCCTTTCTTCTAATCCCAAATGTTTCTTACCTTCACAGTATTTAACATCATAACTGTTAATTCCTTTAAGGGTTCTTTTAAGGGCACTAAAAAAGTAAAATTTCATTGCAAACAACTGAGTTGTCGTCCTGAGCGTTTATAGAATACTAGGCTTAAGCCAAGTCTTTGACGCAGGCGGGAAGCCTTAGTTGCATTCTGATAGTATGAGAAAAGCCCGGCACCAATTTTGCAGTGTCAGGCTTCCTATTAGATACAGCGTCTCTGCATTTTTTCTCCCCCGTCTCGTCCAGCGGCCCAGTGAGTTTTAAATAGGTTTCGCGCCCGATAGAGCAGTGGACGGAAAACATTTTCCGGCTCATTTAAAATAATCGCTGTTTCCTGTAAAGAAAGTCTTAAAACATCATGAAGTACCAGGGCGGTTTTTTCCCGGTGAGGGAGCTTTGCCAAAATTACCTCCCCCGGGGAGCAGTGTCTGTTAAGACTCGGACAGTCCTTAGGCGGGGCATTGAGATACTCCCGGCAGATTTGGCTTAAAACCTCTTGGGAAGTACAGTCCCTATGAAAACCTTCCTCAGCCAAACGGGATGCCGCCCGGGAAATTAGTTCCACCGCTCCCTCTTCTTCCCCTGTCAATCGATAGGCCAGGTTATAAATAAACGCTTGTTCCCCATTTATACAATTGATTATTTCCCTGATCCCGTTCATTCTCACTCACCCCCGGGCATAATCCAAGTTCAATTACCATGACACTCAACCAAGCCTCTTGTCCCCATTCAGTTGAGGAATACCGGCTTACATACTATTCAGCTGATTAATATAACCTCTTAATTTATCGGATACAATGATATCGTCATTAATATTAGCGTTAAATTGATGACGACCGACGCCACCCGTCATTGAGAAAATCACAATCAACGGTTCACTTCCCCGTTTGTATTGGTAAGCTGCGGAAGCATTTAACAGTTCCTTGATTACCTCAGGATCGTTGATTTCTACCTTTTTGCGCTTGGGCGCATAGGTAACCGTCTTTCCATCGTCTTCAAGGACAATCTCCTTTTCCAATGAAGCCGATACAATATCTTCCGGAAGAAGAATTGTTTTATCATACAAATTTTCATTTTTCAGCCAGTCTATCACATGTTGGTAGTTTTCGTCCAGAACATAGTGATAAGATTTTTCTTTAGTACAGGTAATTTCGATGCTGACAAAATTTCTTTTATTTGTAATTAAATCCTCAAAGGTGGTTTC
>JAQVXR010000054.1 GCA_028709045.1 Desulfitobacteriaceae bacterium
TTGTTTCAATGTCACCACTTCCTTTTAGGTCTCCTCTCAGTTTGATACCAAAAGGATACCATATTATTGTTGGAAGTGACCTAATTTTCAATGAGCTAACTGACCTAATTTTAAATTAGCATAAACATCTATAAAGAGGCACCGCTTCAGAATATTTGCGGTACATGATATAAGCCATTAAAGATGGAGAAACAAAACTACCTGGTAAAACAGGGTTTGGCATCTTGGCAGTAATGATTGGCGTATGTATATTATCTTTTTCACACTGTCTACAGGCATAAACATATTTAACATGTTCAACCACTTGGACTTGGGCAGGAATAATTTTCAATTCTTTTCTAATTTCCTTGCTCATTTCATGTAGTGGATGGTTGCAGACTGGACAATCTTGTTTGCCCTCATCTAAACGGTATTCAATAACTTCAACAGGAAGATCATCAAAAGACTGTTTTTTTGTATTCTTTGCTTTGCGTTGTTTGTAAGTAATTTTTTCAAGGCTAGGCTCTTCTCGATTTTCCCTAGCTTCTTTTTCAGCTTCGTTAAAGATGGCTAATTGATCAGGATTTGTTTTTTCGCTTGATTTGCCAAAACGTTTTTCCTGACTTAAGCGAAATTGTTCTTCATACCACTCTAACTTAGCTGTTAATTCTTCTATTTTCTGAGCTTGAAGTTTACATTTGTCTTCAAGAGAAATTTCTGTATCTTGTTGTATGTCGGATGTTTTATTTAATATTTTCATAACTTAATTATATCATTTCTTGTATGAAATTAATATTAAAAAATGCCATAAAAGCCTTATTTTTCAACATTTACAAGGCTCTCATGACATCTTTTATTTATATGAGTATTCGCTCTTTAACATCTGGATGAGCACCCTTTTGATGAATTGATAAGCCATCTAATAACCATCTGAATTGTCTTTCATCAATCAGCAAGCTTGAGCCTTCTGTACCATCCGGCCATCTAAATGTATTTTTTTCAAGGCGCTTGTAATGTAGCCAAAATCCATTTTTATCCCATTCTAATATTTTGATTTTATCACGCTTTCTATTACAAAATACAAAGAGGTGTCTTGAAAATGGGTCAAGGTTAAAGCTTTCTTGAACAATAAGCGATAAACCATCAATGGATTTGCGAAGGTCCGTTGGACCAACAGCTAAATATACTCGATCAACACCGCTTTGCTTTAGCATTATTCACAAAGAACCTTAACTACCGCTTTTAAAGTATCCGGGTCAAAGCCTGAATTTACTTCAATGGTAGATTGGCCAATAATGACTTTTAATGGTTTAGCTACTGGTTCATCAACTGTTAAATTTGCAGGAACAACAGATGCCCATTGAGTTTCATTAGAAGCTTTTTTCTTTTCTTTATTGAGTTTATTAATGTGATATCTTAGGATATGCACTTTAAAGCCTTTTTCTTCGCACCATTTGGCAGCCGTTAAGCCACTCGATTTATAATCTTGGATTAGATCAATCCAGTTTTTGTCCACTTATGAGATCCCTCCTTTAGGAGAATTATCTCATAGAAGTTTTAAGCTGTTAATGTGGGGAAAAATTGACGCTTACGTTTGTTTATAAAAACTATGCTTATTCATTTCCAACTGTCCATCCTTTCTTCTGAAATTCTTGCAACCTACTTTTTAATTCCTCTCACTACTAAAGCACCCCTGTAAAACCTCCTGTGTCATCTTGTGTTTTATCCATTGTAGATGTTGAAAATTCAGCCATCCGGTATTTAATCAAAAACATATATGAAATACTAAAAATGCTGGTTGTAGCCTGTACCCCTCTCGACATTAAAATGTGTGGAATTCAATTCTTATACTGTCCTCAACTTCTTCAGGGGTAATTTTTTCTGCAAGGAAGAATCTTTTTATATATCTGCTAATTTGCTCATCCGATAAACTTACTAAATTGCCACTGCTGTCGTCCGAACCTACGACAAAAAATACTCCAACTAGAATATCACTTCCTAACCTTCTGTTAGGCTCAAAACCTATCAACTTTCCTTCCTCATTAAGCAGTAAACAAACCCCGTTCTCCAGAGATATAATTTCAATCAAGCCTTCTACTGCTGCTTGCAAGGCATGAAGGTTATTGTCCAGATATATAACATCAGGCGATAGGTTAGGTTGTACACGCAACACCTTGATTTTTCGTTCTTTTCTCATATCTAAGCCCTCCATTAATCATATTGAAGCTGACCACATGCTGCTATTTGCAGTACTAGGTCAGCTCCTTCAAAATCCAAATCTCTCGTATTAAATTCATTGTCGACTGCTAAATCTGCAAAGATATTTTGTAGACTGCGCAGGCTGGACATTAAATCTTCCCGCCGTACTCGATAAACCCTGTCATCTATAGTTTGCAATTTCAATACTTTGCTTTCAAAAGTATAATTAAATACCCAATGAAGACTTACCCCTGAGCCAAGTGCAGTTTTTAAAATATTGATTAGATCAGTCCTGCTGATTTGAATATCTTGCGTTATGAAATACCGTCTCATCCTATTCCCTCCCAAATCAATTCTTTATTGGGCTGGGATTGTACATTATGTAATGGCAGATTGCAATATAAGTAACTCCATATTATCTGATTTCTTTGACCAATTGTTTCTGGGTACATTGTTCTGACGGTCTACTTTAAATTATTCTCTACGCTAAATTTCAAGGTTGGGTAGGGGTATAGCCAACGTCTCTACAAAAATAACTAAAGCCACAGGAGAATATACCTGTGACTCTTTTATCTTACTTTTTGTCCGGTGCATAAAACAAAATGTAGGTATCTCTGATATCCTGCAAATTAATTGGATACAACTTGTACTCTATTAATCTTCGCCTGATTGTTGAATAAGAAGTATTAAGCTCCTTTGCAATCACTTCCAAGTCAGTAGTTTTCAACTTAAGTATTGCCCTCATTACCCTCCGTTCATCAATTTCTTCCTTTTTTCTTGGCTTAAAAACTCCGTTCCTAATACCTTCAATATATCTCCCCATTTTATTGCCGCCGTTTATTTCGCCATGCAACTCCTGCATGCGGGTACGCATTTTTTCTATTAGTTTTTTCAATTGGGCATTTTCTTCATGTAGTTTCTTATTCTCCATTTCTAGCTCTGCGCAATTATTAAGCAGTTCCCTATTTAAATCCCCTAAGTAATTATTGAATTCCAAACCTCATCACCCCTAACCCTCTCAAAAGTATTAAAAATTCTTTATCGCAACATTCATTTTCATTTACAAATGAAAAATGCGCTTATTGACAGGAACTATCCTTTCTTAAAAATCCTATTTTTATTTTAGTATCAAGTAAACCTAATGTATTATTGAACCCTACTTTACTGCATCCACTTTAGCTTATCGTATAACTACTTTTCATTTACAAATGAAAAATCATTATTAGCTATAACCTTATTGCCTTCTTCTTTAAGAAAGTTATAAAAAACATTGGGCTTCAAATTTAAAAGCTCCATTGACTTTTTTGCAGACAGCTGTCGGCAGTTATATTTACTTATGACTTCATCCCAATTTGCAGGTTTAGGTATCCTCTGCCTTCCAGAATATTTACCAGATGCTCTCGCTATAGAAATTCCTTCCATTTGCCTTTCCTTCAAAATTGACCGTTCAAAATCATAGATGGCGGCCAGCATGGTGATCATCAATCTTCCTGTGGCAGTTGTTGTATCAATATCCTCTTTGTTGCTTACTAGTCTAATACCCTTTTCTTCCAGCTTTTCAATGATAGCTAGCAAATCCGCAGTATTTCTTGCAAGTCTTGAAAGGTCATGAATAAAGATAACATCGCCTTCTCTGGCAAACTCTAGCATAGAATTCAGTTGTGGTCGGTTCATATCCTTACCAGACACTTTTTCAACGAAATATTTTTCAATTCCTTTTCCCTTTAAAGCTTCAAGCTGTCGCTGCTCATTCTGTTCTATAGTTGACACTCTTACATATCCAATTTTCATAGGCTAATACCCTCCAATCATAAAATTGGCTGAAGGGTATATGAATCTTTGTTTAGAGTCAAGACCCTGGCAAATATTTATTTATAAATTCAAATATCAACTCTAAACAAACTCTTTTTCACTTGCTGGGTTTTATTTAAAAAGGGTATACTCCAACTCAACACTTCTTCAATTATTGTCCTTTGAATTACATCCTTCCGCCCAAAGCGGAAATGGTTTTTATTTATTTATATCTATTTTTAATTTTTCCTAGAAATTACGAAGGCTTTTTTCGTCTGATTCGTATCTAATATGATAAATTAAATGTCTTTTTCCTTTCTAGTGGCAACTACAAATTTAAATTGATCTTCCGAGTTGATAGGGTATGTATAATACTTACATATACACGACCTTTCTTCATACTCAACAAAGATGCCATCCTCTGACTCACATTTGCCCATGTATTTATGCTCTGTAATACGCTTATGGGTGTACTTTAAGCCGTTACTTATTTCTTCATCTAAACTATTTTTGTAAGCTTTGAAATCGCGTTGTTCCGCTCCTTCCCATGAACGAAGTACAATACTTCTGTTTAAGCTTCGTGACGCAAGATATCCCTTTTCACCTTTTAAGTTATCCGAGTATGCAACCATGTTTTTTATGCAGTAATTTATTGTCTTGTACATAGCACCCTTGCTTTTCATACTTCTTATATAGGTACTGCCCAACCCCCATATTTCTTTTAATTCATCAAACCTTATGAACTTTAAATTGCATATCATGTGATAATGCCAAACTCCTGTGTTCGCCTGCTTACTAAAGACTGCAACATACTTAAAGTTGTCGTACCTGTAGTTCATTCGCTGAATAAACTTCTTAAATTCCGCATGGCAAGCAGATAAATCCTGAAATTTAGGGCTTATAGTCTTTGTTTCCTTGTAGTCCGGTGAAAATAACTCGTTTTGAATTTTTAGTAAGTCAATCTCTATGTGATATGGTTCAAGCTCCGGCGGCAAGATTATAGGTTCGGATACAATTTCTGTTCCAATCGATGGGTCAAACGTCAATGTTATAAACAGGCTCTTTTGATACTGGAAATTGTTCTCTATGAGATCTTTAAAGGTTTCTTTCCTGTTCTTCTTACGCTGCTTATAATTTTTAGTATGATAGAGCCCTGCAATTACCGGTTCTTTCAAATCTGATTCATCTGAGTATTTGAAAGGACTCTCTTTTGCGCCGTAATAAGCTTTAGGTATTGGTTTTCTATAGCCCCCTTTCGCGTGTACGTTCCCATTCTGGTAGATCACTAATGTTGTCTTTTTTGCACCAACGATTAACTTCTTATTCATGTTACAATTCCCCCATTTTCACAAATTAAGCGGTATGCTTAATCTGCTATACAGGGTTTGTGTATCCTCAAATTGAGTGCAAAAAAAGACTATGCTATTCAATCGAATAGATAGTCTTAAAAAATAGATGCCTGTGGTAGTTATCCCTTAATGAATATTTTTCTTTAGCATTTTATAATCCTCCGAAGTTAGTTGGTCATATAATTCTTTTAGCCCTTGCTCGGAGTTTATGTATAGCACGCCTTCACAATATTTACATTCGCTCCCCATTAGAGCAATACAGTTACATTCAAATGTATTTGAAAAATAACTGGTGCCAACTGTAACGTAATCTGACCTGTAAACCTTAGTTTTTCTCTCATTTTCCTTTATGCTTTCTAACTTGTCACTTGGTAATCTCTCCAAGTACTCCAATCTATTATCGAATGTATGACCTACATGAACTATTTCACTTTCGTTATTTTTACTTTGCTTTCCACTAATTGATGAACATTTAAGCCATTGATGCAGAGTCATTACCGTTTTTTTAATCCTATCATTATAAAAACTTGCCATTGTTGTAATTATTCCATCTGTATTAGGAGCAATCAAATTAATACCTATTTCAGATTTTCTGCTGCGTGGTTGCATTTTTTCAATGTAGCTAAAACATTCCTTCTTGTTCGATAAGTCATGCTTACCATCATGAAACAAATCATCTTCCTCAATTCGTTTTGTGCTTTTAGAGGAATGAACAGTACTCCATGCAGTAGCTAAAAATTTATGTCCTTCAGTTTCTTTACAAGATTTATCTTTTGAACAATGTTGCTCTTTAAAAAAATATGTACAACTACCAGAGCCATAACATTCAGCTTTTAAAAACCCATTACCATAATCGTCATGATAATAATCTCTGCCTAGCACCAATTCCATTAGATTTTTTATATTACTACGTTTCTGCTTATTTACTTCCTTGTCTTTATCTATCACGACATAAGCCTTATTATTTTTCTTAAATAGCTTATCTGTTGTATTGGAGTATCTGAAATCCATAAGGGCTATGGCTGGTTTTTCCTTATAAGGCTTAAGCAGGTAGAACCTATTATCAACCCGAGACCTGATGTTACGATTTTTGGTAAATTCTTTAGCATTAACGAAGTATGATATGTATTTTTCCTTCTGGGTTTTTGGATCCCAATTATCAGCAGATATCAATGCTTCTTCCTTAAACATATACATTCCTATGAAGTCTGTGTCTCCATTTTCAATGTATTCTTTTACTTCATCTCTGTATTCATCTTTGATTTTATCTAGGTGTTTTGATGGAAATACCCATTTTGTTTCCTCGTTTTGAAAACTAACAATATGCTCTTCGGAATAATCATTAGATTTTCTGTTGTACATAACTTCAATCATTTGACTATTAGAATAGTCTTCAATGCTCTTAGAATCTATTACTGTTACTTTTCTATCTTCCTTGTTTATCTTTCTTTTTTCATTCGGATTAAGCATATATATGGCATTAGAATCTATCAAATCATTTGACATCACCAAATACTTAAATAATCTCATAGGTTACGCTTCACTCTCTTCATCAATTGTAATCTTAGCTAGTTCCTTTGTACGCCTATAATAAGTTGTCCGACCGATGTTGAGCCTACTGCATACTTCTTTCACTGATATTTCATTCTTCTCAACTAGCTTCATATATGCCCTTAGATCCGTTAACTCTCTTGGAATTCTACCCTTTTCATTTGGCGCTTCAGATCGTTCCATTAAACCATCTTGCTCGCTCATGGAGTCAAAAGAAGATAGTATTTCCAAAACGTATTTTCCTATTTGGCTAGAGGTATCCCACTTTTCTTTCTTAAATATCAAGGTGACATTCTTTTTCTCTGCCTGAATAATAAATCTGATTGCTGTTTTCACATTCTGACCCAATACTTCAATATTGTATATAAAAACAATATCCCCTGAACGTGAATAATCCAAGAGGGCATTTAGCTCTATAGTACCTGTAGATTGTTCATGGTATATCTTCTCCACGTTAGAGCTTTCTAGGAATTTTATTTGTAACTTATAATTATGACTATCCTTCCTGCCACGAATATACCCAATTTTCACTTCTTTCACCGCCATATCTAACCTGTTAATATTTTTAATTATATATGACTTTTAAGAAGTGTTCCATAATTAATTAAAAAAGTGTTCCATAATGCATCTTTTATTAACTCAGAAACACCACTTAACACAATTTTTGATATAAAAATAGGGTATTGGTACCCTAAATCACTCAAGATTTTAGCTACCAACACCCTATATTTTATACTTTTAAGTTGCCTCAAATGCCCATGGCGCAAGGCTTTTGCGATTTCAACATAACCTTTATACGATTGACCCTTAGTGTTTTACCGCCGCCTGGGCAGCGGCCAGTCTCGCGATCGGGACACGGAAGGTTGAGCAGCTGACAAAATCCAATCCTAATTTGTAGCATGTTTTAATGGAATCCGGGTCTCCGCCGTGTTCTCCGCAGATACCGATTGGCAGATTTGGCTTAGTGGACCGCCCTTGTTTAACGGCGAACTCCATTAATTTTCCAACGCCCACCGGATCCAGCGTAACAAACGGATTTTCTTTCAGCACTTTCCCCTCCACATAGTGTTGAAGGAATTTGCCCTCAGCGTCATCACGGGAAAACCCAAAAGTAGTCTGGGTCAAGTCGTTGGTTCCAAAGGAGAAAAAGTCGGCTTCTCGTGCCACTTCGTCTGCCGTCAGAGCAGCCCTGGGCACTTCAATCATCGTGCCCACCGTATAGTCGAAGGTAACTCCTGTTTCCTTCATCACTTCATCAGCGATTTTCACAATCATTGATCTTAAAATCGCCAGCTCGTTAACATGAATCACCAAGGGAATTTCCACTTCCGGAATGGCATTTACCCCTTCTTTCACCAGTTGAGCGGTAGCCTGGAAAATAGCCCTGGCTTGCATGGCATAGATTTCCGGGTAGGTGATTCCCAAACGGCAGCCTCTATGACCAAGCATCGGGTTAAATTCATGGAGCGCCTCCACTTTTTTCATGAGCTCTTCTTTTTCTTTAATCATTTCCGGAGTACCGTTGGTACACTTCAATTTAGTGATTTCCACCAAAAGTTCTTCTCTGTTAGGAAGGAATTCATGTAGCGGCGGATCAAGAAGCCGGATACATACCGGGAATCCTGCCATCGCTTTGAGAATTCCGTAAAAGTCATCTTGTTGAACAGGTAAAAGCTTCGCGAGCGCCTTTTCCCTCTGCTCTTTAGTTTCCGCTAGGATCATTTCCTGAACGATCGGTAAACGATCCTGCTGCATAAACATGTGCTCTGTTCGAGTAAGGCCAATGCCTTCTGCTCCAAATTCCCGTGCTTTTTGAGCGTCTTCCGGTGTATCGGCGTTAGCCCTTACCCCCATCGTGCGAATTTCATCAGCCCAAGCTAAGAACTGAGCAAACTCTCCTCCTAAGACCGGCGGTAGGGTCGGCACCTCACCAAGCATTACTTGGCCGGTAGCCCCATCGATTGAAAGGATATCGCCTTCTTTTACGACAGTATTATCTATCTCAATAATTCCCTTATGATAGTCTATTTTTATAGCTTCGCAGCCGCAGACCGCAGGTTTTCCCATCCCCCGAGCAACTACAGCGGCGTGACTGGTCATGCCGCCCCTGCTGGTCAAAACACCCTGGGACTGCACCAGACCGTGGATATCATCGGGAGTTGTTTCCGTCCGCACCAGGATTACTTTTTTGCCCTCCTTGCCCATTTTTTCGGCTTCATCGGCATCAAAGACAACCTGCCCGGATGCTGCTCCCGGAGAAGCAGGAAGGCCGGTAGCAACTACTTGCAGTTGAGCCGCCGGGTCAATAGTGGGGTGTAGTACTTGGTTGATCTGATTGGCATCCACCCTGAGCATCGCCTCTTCTTTGCTGATCAACCCTTCCGAGACCATATCCACCGCAGCTTTAATGGCAGCAGCGGCAGTGCGCTTCCCGTTTCTTGTTTGGAGTATGTAGAGCTTTCCTCTTTCAACTGTAAACTCGATATCCTGCATGTCCCGGTAGTGCTTTTCCAAAAGCCGGCCGATCTCTACAAACTGCCGGTAAACTGCAGGCATATCTTTTTCCAGGCTGGCAATAGGCTGAGGTGTACGAATCCCCGCCACTACGTCCTCACCTTGGGCATTGATCAGGTATTCTCCATATAATTTCTTTTCCCCGGTGGAAGGGTTTCTCGTAAAAGCCACACCGGTACCGCAATCATCTCCCATGTTTCCAAAGACCATTGTTTGTACGTTAACGGCAGTACCCAGGTCATCCGGAATCTTATTATGTTTCCGGTAGACAATCGCCCGGTCCGAATTCCAAGAACCAAACACTGCTTTTACCGCTAATAAAAGCTGCTTATAGGGTTCCTGGGGAAATTCTTCGCCGGTATGCCTCTTGTAAAGCTTTTTGTACTCAGCGATAATTTTCTTTAAAGCTTCCGCATCAAGCTGATGGTCAAACTTGACATCATGTGCCGATTTGCGTTGAAAAAGAATTTCCTCAAAATCATGATGAGGAACGCCCATCGCTACGTCTCCAAACATTTGGATAAAACGCCGATAGCAATCCAAAGCAAACCTTTCGTTATTTGTTGCTTTAGCCATCCCCTGGACAGTGTGATCGTTTAAGCCAAGATTTAAAATTGTGTCCATCATTCCGGGCATGGAAAATTTTGCACCGGAACGGACAGAAACAAGCAGCGGGTTTTCCGCATCACCTAGTTTTTTATCTGTCTGTGCTTCAAGTTCAGCCAGCATTTCCTTTAGCTGTTCTTCCATGCCGGGGGGAAAATCTCTGCCTACGGCATAATACTCATTGCATGCTTCTGTGGTAATGGTCAATCCCGGCGGTACAGGAAGGCCGATATTAGTCATCTCAGCAAGGTTGGCACCCTTCCCTCCCAGGAGGTCTCTCATATCAGCCCGTCCTTCTTTAAACAGGTAAACATACTTCTTATTTGCCATTTCTGCTCCCCCTTAAATCTATTTTACCGGTGCTTGTACAGCCCGGCAGGATTCTCTCTCCCGATTCTCTTATCTAAAAGGAATTTGCCGGTAGCCCGCTATTGATACAGCTGCCGCTCTCCCTTATAATAAATCTCTAAAAGCTTACCTGCTGTTTCTTCAATTGCCCGGTTGGTTACATCAATCACATTGCAACCGATCCGCTTAAATATTGCCTCGGCATATTCCAATTCTCGAATGATCCGGTTGGGATTGGCGTAATCCGCCCCTGAGGTCAATCCTAATGCCTTTAGCCTTTCCTGACGGATTTCATTTAGCAGTTGCGGCCGGATAGTTAAGCCGACAATTTTTCTCGCCGGAATTTGGAACAGTTCCTCGGGCGGAGCCACCTCCGGCACTAAAGGCATATTAGCCGCCTTGATTTTTTTGTGGGCCAGATACATGCAGACAGGAGTCTTTGATGTGCGGGACACTCCGATCAATACCAGATCGGCGCTTTTCAACCCTCGAGGGTCTTTTCCGTCGTCGTATTTAACGGCAAATTCAATTGCTTCCACCCGGCGGAAATATTCCTCATCCAGTTTGCGTAAAAGACCTGTTTCCATTTTCGGCATCAATCCTGTTGCCGAGGCAATTGCCTTCACAGTCGGCCCAAGGAGGTCAACGCAAGGTATTTTTTTCTCCCGAGAAAGCCTTTCAATCATCTCCCGTAATTCTCTGATCATTACCGTATAGGTAATAATGCTGTTATAATTTAATGCTTCCTTAAAAATTTCTTCGATGTCTTCCTTATCCGATACGTATGGTACCCGGCGAATTTCCACATTACCGCCGTCAAATTGGCTGGCAGCAGCCCGGGCGACAAAATCGGCAGTCTCACCCAGAGAATCGGATACCACAAATACTACCGGATTCTTTTCACTGTTATCCATAGTAACCCCCTTAATTGCCTTCGCCCAATTCCAAGAATAACTTGGTAATATTGGTTTTAGTGATTCTGCCTACCACCTCAGGCTGCCCTTTATTCGGCCCTTCATCATTCACAGACCGGATCACGGGGAGGGAATCAACCTGGTGTTCGGTAATTTTTCGGGCAGCATCTACAACTGATTCTTCCAAAGACGTTGTTACAATGTTTGGCATCCTGGTCATGATCATCTTCACCGGCATTTTATAGATGTCTGATTTGCCCATGGTCACTTTTATTAAGTCCTTGCGGGATACTACTCCTTTTAAGATTCCCTTTTCACCTACAACAAAAATGGTTCCTACATCCTCGATAAACAATGTCACTATAGTATCGTATACCGAGACATCCTCTCCTATGACAATCGGTACCGATTTAATGTCCTGAACCTTCATTTTCTTTATGGTTTCAGCTATTTCCGACTGGGGAGTTTTCCCTGCATAATAATAACCAACCCGGGGCTTGGCATCAAGCAAGCCTGACATCACCAGGATAGTTAAGTCTGCCCGCAGCGCAGCTCGCGTCAGATTTAACTGCTGGGCTATGGCTTCCCCGGTTATGGGGCCTTGATTCTTAACGATATTGACAATCTCCTTCTGCCGTTCGGTTAGCTGGATAAGCCACCACCCCCCTGAATTTTTAGCTTTTAAATATGCTATACTTTTTAACACTCTTGAACAATATATTATATACTATTCCGGCTGTCAATATGCTTTTCCTACTAAAAACCACAATTTTCATTTATAATTTTTACCAATAAGTTAATGAACGGTGCCTGACACTACTTATTAACTTATTTAAAAAAAGAAAAGCCCGAAGGCTTTTTCTATCCGACCAATTGAGAAAGGTCGGCAATACCGGTAACATAATCGGCAATATTTTTTAATAAGGCCAGGCGGTTTTCCTTAACCTTTTCGTCCTCCACCATCACCATCACAGCCGTAAAGAACTCGTCCACGGGACGGCGCAGTTCCGCAATAGCTCGGAAAGCTTCCTGATAATTTTTTTGCGTCAAGAATCCATCCGCCTTTTCTTTTACTTCCCGGAAGGCATGATAAAGACCGGTTTCTTCTTTGTTTGAAAAAAGCTTTTCATCCACGTTGGTATGAACAGCGTTTTTCGCCAGATTTGCTGCTCGGGTAAAACCGGCAATCAGCTCCTCAAACTCGCTTGCTTCTTTAAAATCACTTAGAGCCGAAGCTTTGTCTCTGGTGTCGGAAAGATTTTCAATCCCCGCGGCAAGAACCGCATTGATCACGTCATAGCGGATGCCCCTTTCCGTCAGAATGTTATCCATGCGCTGTTTAAAGAAGGAGTTGATATCGGCGGCAACTTTTTCCTTATCATTTTTAAAGGACACTTGTTCAGCTAATAAGCTGTACGCTTTTGCCACTAAAGTATCTAAAGAAATTTCCAGATTATGATGCAAAATGGTATTGACGATCCCCAGTGCCTGTCTCCTTAAAGCGTAAGGGTCCTGAGAACCGGTGGGCTGAATATCCATGCCGAAAAAGCCCACTATACTATCTAGTTTATCGGCAATCCCCACGGCGATCCCTGCTTTCGCCTGCGGCAGGTCGTCACCGGCAAAACGGGGCAGGTAATGTTCCCGGATAGCGGTGCTGACCGTTTGGTTTTCTCCGTGGTGCCGGGCATAATATTCACCCATGATTCCCTGCAGCTCAGGAAACTCGTATACCACGTTGGAAACAAGGTCTGCCTTAGAAAGGAGAGCCGCCCGTTTTATGTCTGCCAGATCCTGGGCTTTTAGTCCCATTTCTTCACCGATAAAGGCAGAAAGCTTTATCACCCTTTCCACCTTGGCATAAAGGCTCCCCAGTGTTTCATGAAAGACAATGCTTTTCAGCTTGGGCACGTTGTCTTCCAGGTTCTTCTTCAAATCTTCCGTATAGAAAAATTCCGCATCAGCCAGTCGAGCCTTAAGAACCTTCTCATTCCCTGCCGTAACGATTTCAATGTGTTCGGGAAGTCCGTTGCGCACCGTAATAAACTTGGGCAAAAGATTTCCCTCAGCATCCAGCACCGGAAAATACCTTTGGTGCTCCC
>JAQVXR010000249.1 GCA_028709045.1 Desulfitobacteriaceae bacterium
GAGCCTACCCAAATGCTCGTGGAACGTATAGCCCCTGTTGATCATAAGCTGCGATTCGTCTATGCTGTAATCGCTGTAGTTCGTCGGATTACGGCGTCGGCCCCAGGGGTCGTAGCTGTAGCGGTGTGTGTCAAAGAACCCTTGCTATCGGATATGGCTAGCCATGAGCCGAGATAACGGGTATAAATATAATAAAAATTTCGGCTCATCGGGAAGGTACCCAATAAAAATTCTTTGGAAGATAAAACGGAGATGGAACAATTTAAGCTCATACAACAGCTCGATGAAGAAGACAAGCAAACGGTAATGAAAATTATCAATACCATGCTTACAAAAGCCAAATTTAAGGATTTCTTTAATAAAAATATCGCTGCACTATAAAGCAAAAGCCCGGACTTGCCGGGCTTTTTTATTTTAGTGCTTCAGGCTGTTATGGAGTCTCTTAATATAATCGGGTTGGTAACCATCTGGGATGTAATTATTGTCCCTATAAAAGATATAGTCATCTCTCACATCCCAATCAAACATGTAATTCTTAACATCCAAAGAGTCCTTCAGTTTTGAAACTTCGGCAAAAGCATGTGTTTCAAATATCTTTAACCTTTGATTATCAATCTTAGATGTGTATTTCTTTTGTTCAAGCTTTACATTAATGTTCAAAGATTCATTTTTGTAATGGAGTTTGCCGTTTTTGTGATACAATTCACCTTTATTTTTATCAGCACTTTTTAGATAATCCAAATAACCAAACTTAATCCCACCAACTTCCACTACTTTTGGAACTTTGTTAGCATCAAAGTAAACTGTCCATTTAATGGTTTTACCTACATAAATTTTCTCAATATTTGGTTCCTCTGTATGCATATTCAACCCTAAAAATACTAATAGAAAAATTTGTAATTTCAGCATAAGTCAACGATTATAAGAATAATAAGAAAACAAAAATGGATGTGCCCCGATATTACGCATATACATCTGCGCATGAAGAATAAAGGGGTGAATGCCAATGGAGGGGGCTCCAGCAAGCGTCAGGGCTCTCGCTGTGTGAGTAACGCAACTGCTGGTATATAAATTATACTTAACCCCCTTGTCCAAATTGGCGCCATAGTTTACGATTCGTTTAAGGTTTATCCCTCTTACCGGAACTTTAGAAACATCATCACCAGCATTCACATAATTCTTCCAATGATTCGTTCCTTTTTTAAACTTAAACGGATTAAATATCCACTTTCCCCCTGGGTCAGGACCTACAGAAACAAAAGAACTATTAGGATTTGTTTCTCCTACCTTCGTTAAAGCACTATGTCCAATGGCATCTGAATGCTCAGTATTAAGTTGGACATCACTCGTGTTGAACCCTGCTAAGATATCTCCAACATTTGCAACGGCTCCTAATCCATAACCTATATTCTCTATTAACGAATTTCCTTTCTTGCCTAAGTATCCCCATTCTCCTTTGCTTAAGTTATAGGATGCTACTCCAAAACCGATAGACACATCAGTTTGTCCGCCTGTGACAATGTTCATTCCAACAGAGTTCATAAACGAACCTCCCATTATAGCTGCGGTATTTGCCATTGGCATTCCCGATGTTGCAATAGAACCTGCAAAGCCTCCAGAGACTCCTCCAACTACAGCTCCACCTGCCATATAACCCCAAGTTTTACCTGAGCTATAGTCCCATTTAAACGGATTCATGGTACCATTTGCAGCGCTTCCTCCACTCCACATACCAATGTCTGCCCCTATTGCCCATGGCAAGAAAGCCTGTCCACCTGGTATTATCAAAGCAAGAGCCGTAAAAATAAATTCCCCACTGGGATCCGTATAAACCAGCGGATTATTCAGGGCGTAACTATACCTGTTGTAGTTCTGGGCATTGGCTGGTGACTGCACTAAGGGGTCGGGGCTAAGGAAACGGCCCAGGGACGCGTCGTACAGCCGGGCATTCATGTTAATTACATCGAGCCTACCCAAATGCTCGTGGAACGTATAGCCCCTGTTGATCATAAGCTGCGATTCGTCTATGCTGTAATCGCTGTAGTTCGTCGGATTACGGCGTCGGCCCCAGGGGTCGTAGCTGTAGCGGTGTGTGTCAAAGAACCCTTGCTATCGGATATGGCTAGCCATGAGCCGAGATAACGGGTATAAATGTAATAAAAATTTCGGCTCATCGGGAAGATATCCAATAAAAATACTTTGGAAGATAAAACCGCTAGAGTTTCCTCAAAAAACAGCATCCACTTAGCTCCACCTTAATAAAGACGGGGGATTCGCTGAATTGTAATTTGAAATGACATAAAAAAGAGATTCCTTAAAAAATTTGCGCCCAATTCACGAACTTCGCGTTTGAACAAAACTTCAGAACGATCATGGACGCAAATTCTTTATTAATGAACCGATTCAAGATGCAATGTAATAAATTTTCAGGAACTATTTCAAGCGGGCTTGGGGTTATTAAGAAGCGGCTGGTAAAAGAGATGGTTTTTGGCATTCAGGCATCAAAAGATGTAAACCTGTCCAACATTAGCCGCAGCTTAAAGGAAGACATTCCTTTTATAAAAACGGAGGATCGGCTAAGCATGAACCTGGCATCGGAAGACATTTCCGCACAGCTGAACAGGGAGATCATGCGCCTGGCAGCAAATAAAGTTGATGATACGATGGTCATAGCCGTTGACCCCGGGGTTATTATGAAGCCCTATGCCAAAGAGATGGAGAAGCAATACAATATCTATGATGGCAGTCAGGGCAGGCCAGCCCGTGGCTATCATTTATGCCAGGTTACAGGAGCCAACCTTGCCCACGATAAAATCGTTCCTTTGTATTGCGAGGCCTATTCTTCCGAAGATTCTAATTATCCGGGCAGCTCAGAAAAAATTATGGGGATCGTTCAAAAAGTGAAAGCAAAAATAGGCACCAAAGGAACCTGGGCAGGAATGTGTTTAACCGACTGGCAACCCTAGTCTTCTTAAAAAGAAGTGAAAACATTATCATTACAGGCGCTTCGGGGGTTGGTAAAAGCTTTATCGCTCAGGCTTTAGGGCATAAATCATGTTTTGAAGGAGTCAAGGTTATGTATTCAAATACGGCTCGTTTATTTGCCAAATTAAAACTATCAAAGGCTGATGGTACGTACATCCGCGAGCTCCAGAAACTTCAAAAGGTAAACCTTCTTATTTTAGATGATTT
>JAQVXR010000055.1 GCA_028709045.1 Desulfitobacteriaceae bacterium
CCATCCCTCCATGTACTGAAGCTTCGTATTTTTCTTTATCAACAAAAAGGGAGATAGTCTTGCCTTCATGCTCAGCGGTCAGTTCCGTGTTGCTGTGGCAGGTATAACACTCTTCCGTTTCTTGAAAACCACTGTGGTCAATACCTTGGGCTAAGGACCAGAACGGGCGGGCAGCAAAAATTATAAATAAAGCAACTCCCAAAAACACCGTTTTTTTCATTATGTCCCCCTCCATTTTAAATGCTGCTTAGCATTATCTGAATAGTAGTTAGGATGTCTTTTCGCTAAAAACAATCGTTCCTTAAGATTAGCTTGTACCGTTTACATCTGTTTCATTACAAAATTTTGCCGCAAATTTAGTTAATTTTTTTCTGGATAAATATAACTACCTCAATTTGGAGTTATTCTACCATATATTACTGCCAGTCAGGCATTCGCCTTTTATATCTCCATATAATCAATTACTTATAGCAAGAGCATCCTTCTCTTCAAATTAATTTTATAAAGTTGCCTACCCACGGAAAATATCCTAAAATAGTTAAGTAAATAATAAAAAGTGAAGGAGTACTGTCTTGCAGATAAGCGAGTTTGAAATCTTCTTAGTTGTAGCAAGAGCAAAAAGCTTTTCTAAAGCAGCAAAATTATTGTACATGACCCAACCAGCCATCAGCAATCATATCCATGCTATGGAAAATTATTATGGAACTAAACTGTTTAACAGGCATAGCCACGGGGTATCCTTAACCAGTACCGGCGAGGTTGTTTATGATTTTGGGGAAAAAATCTTAACACTGCATGATTCTATGGAAAAAGCAATAGACCGGGTTTTGAACATAGAGAACCAGAAGCTGGTGGTAGGAGCAAGTTCTAATGTTGGCAATTACGCTCTCCCCTGCAGCATCTGGACCTTTAAAGAAAAGTATCCGGAAGTTGATATCCGTTTGGAAATTTCAAATTCTGCTACGATTATTCAACAAATTTTGGATAATAAAGTGGATTTAGGGGTGCTGGAAGGGCCGGTAAAACATAAAGACCTGGTTACTACCGATATTTTTAGTGACCGCTTAATTCTTATTGCTCCCCCTAGAGGAAAGTGGCTAAAACGGGAAACCATTTCTCTTGAAGAATTGGCAAAAGAACCTTTAATTATGCGGGAAAAGGGCTCCGGTAGCCGCAGTATTTGGGAAAAAATAATCTGTGCCGCAGGCTTGGAACTAAAAGATTTTAGAATTGTTACCGAGATGGGAAGTATTGACGCCATTAAGTCTGCGGTGGAATCAGGTCTTGGGGTAGCAGTGGTATCCAGAATTTCCGTACAAAAAGAACTTCACCGAGGCAGTATCCGGGACATTGATATCAGCGGAATTCCTTCTACTGTCAAGTTTCAGGTGGTATTTCGTGCCGGCAATGACCAACCCGGTCTGGCTACCCGCTTTATCCGTTTTATAAGTTCTCCTGAAGAAAGATCATTTTGTTAATTATCGTTAATTTTAAATGAACAGAGTGAGGCATAACAATAATGAAAAAACTTATTGATACAGCCCTTGGGGAAATACCGGCAAGTCTTTTATTAAAAAATGCTCAGGTAATTAATGTCTTTTCCGGGGAAATTGTTAATACCAATGTCGCTGTTGCAGACAGCACTATTGCCGGTGTCGGTCCCTATACAGAGGGAGAAAAGATAGTAGATCTGAAAGGAAGATATCTTCTTCCCGGGCTAATCGACGCTCACATTCATATTGAAAGTTCCCTCTTAACTCCTGCAAATTTTACGGCCGCTATCGTTCCCCATGGGACAACAACGATAATTGCCGACCCTCATGAAATCGCAAATGTGGCAGGTTTAACAGGTGTTGAGTATATGGTTAATGCTTCTCGGGATCTGCCTTTAGACGTTTTTTTTATGATGCCTTCATGTGTTCCTGCTACAAGCTTGGAAACTTCAGGTGCCTTTCTGGATGCCAATACAATAAAAGAAGCTTTCCGCCTTTACCCCCAATCCTTAGGGCTGGCAGAAATGATGAATTTTCCCGGAGTAATTTTTAAAAACGAAGATGTACTGGAGAAAATCCGGACAGCATGCAATCAAAACCGATTGATTGACGGACACGCCCCCCGTCTGGAAGGAAAAAAACTCAACGCTTATTGCGGAGTTGGAATTAATACCGACCATGAATGCACCACCTCGGAAGAGGCACGTGAAAAATTAGAATTAGGAATGCACATTCTGGTTCGGGAAGGATCTGCAGCAAAAAATCTAACAGAATTACTCCCGGTAATTAATGAATATACTTGGCCTTATTTTTCTTTTTGTTCAGATGACCGTCACCCCAGTGACCTGGTTAAAGAAGGATCGATAAACTATATTTTAAGAAAAGCAGTGGCAGCCGGTCTTGACCCGATAACAGCAGTAAGAATAGCTACCATAAACGCGGCCCGCCATTACCGCTTAGCCAAGCTGGGGGCTATTGCTCCCGGTTACCAGGCCGATCTGGTGGTTGTTGACAACCTAACTGATTTTAACGTGAAAGAAGTATACAAAAAAGGGAGGCTGGTAGCCTCCGATCACGTTTTTTTACATTCTCTTGTTGATATTAATGATTCAACTATACTGGATACTGTCCATCTGCCTAACCTAGAAAACAAGTTAAAGGTTACCGTTCCTCCCGGCAAAAAATATGCCCGGGTCATCGATGTGCTACCGGAACAGATAATCACAAAAAATACCTGCATCTCAACAAAAAACATCAGTTCCGCGGAAGACATTTCTGTGATCGCCGTTGTAGAGCGTCATGGAAACAACGGTCAGATAGCTATTGGCTTAGTGAAAGGGTTTGGCATCAAAAACGGAGCTCTTGCTTCAACAGTAGCCCATGATAGCCATAATCTTATTCTGGTGGGAAAAGACGCTCAAGACATGGAACTGGCCGCCCATACAATAGCCGATATGCACGGTGGACTAGCGGTTGTCCGCGAAGGAAAAATACTGGCTTCATTGGCACTTCCGGTAGCCGGATTAATGTCCCGAGAAAATGTTTTCACCGTGGCCGAACAATATGATTACCTGCTTCAGGCAGCAAAAGAAACAGGCTGTAGCCTTCCGTCTCCCTTTATGACCATGTCATTTTTATCCCTGCCGGTAATTCCTGAACTAAAAATTACCGACCAAGGTCTCATCGATGCAGTCTGCCTGGAAAAGACAGACCTGTTTTTTTAAGCCAAACATCACATTACAAACAGTAAGTTCTCAGCCTATTAATAACAGGTTAATAAAAACTTTTAATATAAATACTTTTGGGCCAGTTTTAATCCCAACCAAACTCCGGGAAACAGGAATATTCCAAAAATCCAACCATGCAAAGATAAGGAAGCGGTCCCTCCGACCAGTGCACCAACGCTGCACCCACCTGCCAGCCGTGCACCGTAACCCATAAGCAGACCGCCGATCAAGGCGGCAAGATATTGCTTTCCATGACGCGGCCAGCGAAAGCGAAACTCATTGTGGATAAAAGCTGCGAAAAATACACCTAAAATAAGTCCTGCATTAAGAAGGGTTCCTGCCATAAGCGGCTGAAAACCACCTGCCTGGGCAAGCTGTAGTTCCGCAAAAAAACGCCAATTCTCCGGGGAAGTACCAAAAAATTTGGTTGCTTCTCCTCCCCAAAATGACATTGCTGTGGTAATACCCCAAGGCTTACTGCTTACATAAAACAAAGCTGTATTGAGCAGTCCCAATAGAACTGCACCCACCCAGTAGGGAATACCAAAAGATGATTTATTGACTTTCATTGTATTCTTCCTGACCTTTTCTCAATGTAATGCGCCAAACACCATTTTCTTCATCATCTACATCAAAAGAATATCCTTCATGGCAGGCCCAGTCCATAATATTTCGCACGGCCCGGGGATGTTCTGTCTTTATTGACAAAATATCACCAAATGCTAATTCCTTAATTTTTTCTTTAGTTCTTATTAATGGAACCGGACAAACAAAGCCTGTTAAATCCAAATAATAATCTGCCAAAGTTGAACCCCCTTATTTGTTTTCCAAATGCCTAACCACTAACCAGAAAAAAATCAAAAAACAAATTTGCATTCCGACAGCCAATGGCCACCCCATAGCATCAGGAAGAAAAACTGTTTTACTAAAACTTTGAGCTGTTCCCCAATAATTATAATGATAGGCGCCCAAAGTAGATCCCCCAATCAGCCCAACTAAAACAGGAATAAATAAAATATATCCTTCCCCCAGACGCATTAATGTCCCGGCCGCACACCCACCCGCCAAAACCATGCCACAGCCGAAAAGTATTGCTCCAAGTATAGTGTGCCCGCCAACGGCCACCACAAAACCTTGCCCGTCGCCAGATAACTCAACAAGAGTAAATCCCAGAGTGGAAATCAAAATAAAAATAATCAATGCCCGAAATAATTTTCCTTCTTTAAATAAGACAAGATCGGAATATGCAGATGCAATGCAGAATCGAGACCGCTGGAGAATATATCCTAAACCCAACCCGAAAACAAGCACACTCAACAACCCAAATTCCATGCGACTTAAGATCACGGCTAAAAGAACGATAAAAAAAGCCCAAATTATGCTTTCTAAAATGTCTCGATTTTTTTTCATATTTCGCCCTATTAAAATTATTTTTTAATATTATTCGACATTTTATTGCATATTTCCTATCTCCATTTCCCTTAGATCTAAGGGAATACATGGCAGGAGCATATGCATTTATCCTGGGCACAATAGAGCTGTTGCAAAATTTCTATTTGAAGAGGAGAAAAAACCGTCCTAATATGTTCAGAACGGCAGACGAAACTTCTTATGATAATGTGCTTGCTGCGGTATAATCACCATCAGACTTGCCCCCTCAGCCAAGCCCAGTTATTGCCCAGCTTATTTACCATCAGCACAAAGATTAATTTGGACGCCGGTCTGTTCTCGTCCCGGCATTGCCAACAATTCCAGGATCCGGTCTAAAAAAGGCATCAGGTTTCGTCCCTGGAAGATGCGGTCAAATAATAACTGGACCATTTCCGGGCGACCGGTATGTCTGCCGGAGCCAAATCATATTGCAAAATGTTTTCCGGAGTTACCCACTCAAAAGCACAACACTCTAATGGGAAAAACTCACCTGAAATATATGAGCACCGGTAACAAATCAAAACAACTTGGGTATCACCGTAAACATGGGAAACAACATCAAAAATTTCATTAACGGTAACAATAACATTCAGCTCCTCCTTAATTTCGCGGAGAAGACAGTGCTCAGGGGATTCGCCAAACTCCAACTTTCCGCCGGGAAACTCCCATTTAAGAGGTTGAGGAGTATCGGCTTTACGCCGGGTAATTAAGACCCGCTTGTCCTTTTCAATTAAAGCGGCAGTTACTACCATTTGTTTTCCCACCGGATACTCCTCTAAAAAAAGCTTTTTATTTAGCTAAACAGGATAATATGCCACGCCGACCACACCCGGTCCGGTGTGCACACCAATCACAGGACCTACTTCGCCTAAATTAATGTTTCCTATCCCTGTAGATTGTTTGATTTCCTCTAATAAACATTTTGCCTCCTCCAAGGCATCACCATGCATCACTATCAGTTTTAGCTTGTTTTTCTCTGTCGCTTCTTTGACCAATTCTGCAATTTTTTGCAGGGATTTTTTCCGACCTCGCACCTTGGCCAGAGTAAAATATTTACCCTCGTGGTTAACGGAAATAATCGGCTTTAAGTCTAAGAGACTTCCCATAGTTGCCGCGACGTAGCCGATACGTCCCCCTCTTTTTAAATACTCCAATGTTTTTACAACAAATGTCACCGTCATATCATTTCGCACCTGATGAATCCGATCCAAAACAGACGACAATTTATTTCCCTTTTTTATTAGCTCTGCTGCCTCCTGCACAAGGAATCCAATACCCATAGATATTGACTTTGAATCAAATACTTCAATCTTTAAGGAGGGAAATTGGCTGGCGGCCAGACGAATAGTATTAAAGGTACCGCTTAAGCCACTGGAGATGTGAATCGACAACACTTCATTATATCCTTCCTTTACTAAACGAGTGAATAAATCCATCACTTCCCCCATAGAAGGCATCGATGTAGAGGGAACTTCCTCCCCCAGTCTGCTATAAACACTTGAAGGCTCAATTTCTATCCGATCCAAATACTCCCGCTCCCGATATACTACTTTTAAAGGTAGGACAAAAATGTTGTTTGCTTCTATGTACTCTCGGGTTAAATCCGCAGTACTGTCGGTGACCAGCGCAATCTTTCCAGCCATGGAAAACCTCCTGTTCTTTAAATTATGTTGGCTTGTCCAGAAACATTTAAATGCTTGCGCTTTATTATAACAATCTTAGTAAGAATATACCAGTTTTTTTCCTATTTTCCCTCTATATCCAAAAAAATATTTACATTATTTAGAAGCCGCACTTTCTCCACAAAAGTGCGGTTCCCAATATCCACGCTATTAACGCGTTTCGACATAGTTTGTGGCATTCAAATTCCCGCTTTACCTCTCCTGCAATTCTTGAGCTTTAGTATTTTTTTATCTCAAATTACTTGTTGCCCAATTCTTTCCTTCTTTAGTTGAATCACTTTTAATCTTATCACCAAATACCCATTCAAGGTGTTTCGCCGGCAGCGGAGAAGTTATCGCGCTGACAGCCGGGACTACAATCAACGGCACCAGCATAGCGAGAGAACCAGCTAAAGGAATCTGTTCCGGGTAAATAATAGAGAAAACTACCGATATAGTAAATCCGGTGATTAAACCTGCCCAAGCTCCGGCTGAGGTTACCCTGCGAGAAAACAGCCCGTAAACATAAGGAGCCAGAAAAGAACCGGCTACCGTTCCCCAAGAAAAGGCCATCAAACTTAAGATAGCATTAGGCTTCACTGCCAGGTATAGCGAAAAACCAACAAAAACTAAACATAATACCCTCATTAACATCATTGATTTTCCCTTATCCGCATTGGGCTTTACCACCTGTACTAAGTCCACGGCAATGGATGAACTGGAAACCAATACCAATGATGCCAGAGTAGACATAGATGCGGAAAACACTAAAAGCAAAATCAATAGTGCTATCGCAGCAGGAAGCGTTTCTTGAATTATTGTGGGTGTAATCAAATCAGGATTCCCGCCGAATCTATCTAAGTTCTCAAAAAAGAGATGGCTTAAACTACCGGTAAAATATGCCCCAAATGCCATCAGCAAAGAAAAGCCCGTCGTAACCCAAGCAGCAGTATTAATAACTTTTTCATTCTTGATAGCATAAAATTTCTGCACCATTTGAGGAAGGCCCCAGGCACCCAAAGAGGTGAGAATCACCATGGAAAAAAGTGAAATCCCTCCTGCAGGTCCTACCGGTGCCACCAGCTTGGGATCAATTGCAGAAAGAGCAGGGACAACATTTGTCCAGCCGCCGACTGTCTCACTTCCTACAATAAAGAAGAGCATAATTATTACGCCAATAATCATAATGATACCCTGGATAAAGGATGTCATCGTAACCGCAAAGTATCCGCCCATTATTAAGTACACTGCGGTAACACAAGCCATAAAAATCAAAGCATATGCATAAGGTATCCCAAAAATGGATTCAAAAAAATAGCTTAGACCCATGTAAACTGATGCTGAGTAGGGAATGAAAAAAATAAAGATAATTAAAGCACCGATAATTCTGAAAGCCTGGCTGTTATAACGTTTTTCCAAAAATTCCGGCATGGTAATTGCCCCCAACCGGACAGTCATGGCTCTGGTTCTCCTTGCCAGCACCTTCCAAGCAAGAAGGCTCCCCAATAGTGCATTTCCCACCACGATCCATAAAGAAGAAAGACCAAAACCCCAACCTACCTTCCCGGCATATCCGACAAAGAGTACGGCCGAAAAGTAGGTGGTACCGTACGCAAACGCCGATACCCAAGGACCTACTGACCGGTTCCCCAGGAAAAAGTCATTAAGAGTTTTGGTTTTTTTCATACTAACATAGCCCATGCCCAATAGGGCAGCCACATAAATGAGCACAATAAAAATTTTCATTTTTCCTTCCATCCTTCCATCCTAAAAATAAGTACCATACATACGACCTGCGTTTCTACCATACCTTCCGTGCTGCCATCTTATCCCTTTCAAATTTATATTAAACAGGTTACTAATTATTGTATCTCAATAATATTAAAAAGGCAAGAAAATATGCCACAATAAACTACCATTCTTTTATTTCGTCAAGAAATTTTTCTCCCTGCTTGATTGCCACCACAACAGCACAGGGGGCAGGACCTCCAGGCACATTTCTTAGTTTTACGCAATGGTCTATTGAAATAAACTGAAACACGTCCTTTTGGAACACGGGAGACAACTGTTGCAGTTCTTCAAGTTCTAAATCCTCCAGGGTTTTACCATGTTGTTCACAGTATAAAACCAGTTTCCCCACCACCGCATGAGCTTCCCGGAAGGGTACACCGCGAGCGGCAAGATAGTCTGCCGCATCGGTAGCATTAATAAATCCCCCTTTTGCCCCGGCTCGCATCACATCTTTATTCACCTTCATCGTGGCAAGCATAGGGGAAAACACGAGAAGACACTTTTTCACTGTATCCAAAGCATCAAAAACTGCCTCTTTATCCTCCTGCATATCTTTATTATACGCCAAAGGAATGCCTTTGAGCATTGTCAATAAGGCAATTAGATCACCGTACACCCGGCCTGTTTTCCCGCGCACCAGTTCTGCTACATCGGGATTTTTCTTTTGGGGCATAATTGACGAACCGGTACTGAAACCATCATCGAGAATAATAAACTTAAACTCATGACTGGACCAGAGTACGATTTCTTCGGAAAACCTGGATAGATGCATCATAATTAAAGAGGCGGCAGCACAAAATTCCACGGTAAAGTCCCGGTCGGAAACCCCGTCCAAACTGTTATCACTTACTTTGGCAAAGCCCAGCCCCTCCCGAACAAATTCCCTATCGATAGGAAAAGTAGTCCCTGCTAAAGCACCTGACCCCAATGGCATAACATCCATTCTCCGATAACAATCCCGCAACCGGTCCACATCTCGAGCAAACATATGAAAGTATGCCATAAGATGGTGGGCAAAAGTAACCGGCTGAGCCTTCTGAAGGTGGGTATAACCCGGCATTACCGTTTCGGTGTGTCGGGCTGCTAATTTTAAGAGAGTCTCCTCAAGAACCAATAAGAGTTCCAATGTTTCCTTAATTTCTTCTTTAAGATACATACGCAGATCCAGAGCAACTTGGTCATTTCTGCTCCGGGCAGTATGTAGTTTTTTTCCCACATCACCTACCCGTTCTGTCAGGATCTTCTCTACATTCATATGGATATCCTCGGCGTCCACCTCAAACTCTACCCTGCCTTCCTTGATATCGTTCAAGATTTCCTTTAATCCATTTACCAAGGTATTCGCTTCTTCTTTAGTTATAATTCCCTGCTGTCCCAGCATTGTGGCATGAGCAATGGACCCAAAAATATCTTGCCGGTAGAGTCTTTGATCAAAGGAAATTGAGGAATGAAAATCCTCCACTAATTTATCTGTTTTTTTGGCAAATCTGCCGCCCCATAATTTCATGAATTTAACCTCCGGCCTATTTTTTTAATTCAAATATCAGTATAGCAAAATCCGCTGCCAATGAAAACATTCTTCCAATTGAAGGAACAAATAAGAACTACTATTATTCAATAACATTAATGGTCTATGAGGAATAAAGCATATAAAACCTTTAAAAAGTATGTGCAGGATTTTTTGTCTATTTTGTCGAAAACTATACTATAAATTTTGATTTTGCTGTTGCACTAATCATAGGGGGCAAAAATGAGAATTAAAATGATCGGCTGTGCCTCAATCATGAATGAGATTCGCTGGATAGGAATTCCGGAAAACACCGACTGTGAATTTCTTGATTTTAATTTCCATGCCAATCCGATAAAGCTCCATGAAAAACTACAACAAGCTATTGATGAGTCTCAGGACTATGACTTGATTATTTTGGCAAACAGCCGCTGTTCCAACATTTTAATTAATCTGGTTTCTCCTAAAGTACCTCTATTGTTTCCCCGTACTCATGACTGCATCGGACTTTTGCTTGGCTCTAATAAGAGGCACTTGGAACTTTTACAAAAGGATTCCGCCGTCTATTATTTCAGCCAGGGATGGTTAGACTACGGTCGGAGCCCTTATGACGAATTTCTTGAATACGAACAAACATACGGCAGGGAAACCGCTAAATCCTTGATCGACACCCTTTACGGGCGTTACCAAAAGGCAATGTTCATTGTGACCCCGGGAATAAAAAATATTCAGCAATACCGCGAACAGGTGGAAGAAATTGCCCGTTTCTTTAATTGGGAAACTACCGAAACAAACGGTGATTTGGATTTATTATCTTCCCTGGTGAATGGTATTGAAAAAAAAGATATTATCCGGATAGAACCGGGAGTAAAAATAACTGAAGAACTTCTTGAAAAATACAATTAATAATGTAACAATAGGGTATGATTTTTCACAGACGTATCTTAATTAGGCCGAACCAACCCTTGGAGTCCGTCCACTGTAACCATTTGCCCGTCTTTAAGGAGTCCGGTTGCTCCGTTTACTCCCATCACAGCCGGTATTCCGTATTCCCTGGCAATAATGGCAGCATGGGAGACGGTACTTCCGTATTCCACCACCAAGCCGCCAATAAAAGAAAATACCGGCGTCCAAGCAGGATTGGTATATTGGGCTACTAAAATATCTCCCGGTTTTAAACGAGAAAAATCTTCGGGGTTGATGATAACTCTACACGGACCGGTAATCACCCCACTGCTTGCGCCAACACCTATCAAAACCCCTTTCTCGACAGGTGTTAAACCATGGTTTCGGCCGGCCCACCTTTTATTCCGCCTCTTTTGTCTCTCTTTACGAGACCTGACCTTTTCCGCCAATTCAAGCCTGCTTATTTTCTGATTACTGTAGAGAGCATAAAGAAGTTCCTTAACCTCAAAAAATGTAAAATACATAATATCTTCTTCCCGATCCAAGAGTCTCCGCTTAACCAGGCGGTTTCCCATTTGAAGAAACAATACCCGAAATACTGACATTGCCTGGGTCAGATAAAAATGGCTGTTTTCCCTAAACCCATTATATTTACGGGAAGCATCAATCAGTTTTTCATTGATTGCTTTTAAGGGCAATATTCTTCCGATGCCGCGAGTAGTAAGGTGACGCAGTTCCTTTTCTGCTTTCTTCCGACGGTTTGCCATAAAACCTTCATGGTCTTCCTCAACGTCATTCATCTGCAAAAAACCTTTTAACATCCCCCAAACCACTTCCGGCTTTTCCCGCCAAGTTGGCGCTGCCAAACCGCCTAATCCTTGGGACAGTTCCCTGTCTCCGTACTTTTCCAGGAATACATCAAAAGCTTCGAGAAAATTTAACCCCTCCGGAATCTGGGCAAGCGCTTCTCTAATTTGGGCAATATCGGAAGTGGTAATAATATTTCTTACTTGATCAAACTTTTTTGCCTTAACCGCCAACTCCATCAGTTTTTCGTTCAATTCCATGGTAATCTGAGGATAACCGACGGTTAGTCCCTCCAAGACAACTTGACCTTTGCTACCATATAATAAACTTAACAGTCGCGCTAATACGTTATAGAGCCATCCATACTGAATATACAACAGGTAGCGAAATGTTAAAGTACGCTGAAAATCCTGCAGGGCATCTTCGACATACTCCATAATTATTTCCAAGGGAAATTCCTTAAGCCTTTTATCCTCTAACAGCTTAAGATATTTATCAAAAAGAGCCTCATTTTCCTTCCACTCTTTTTCAATATCCCAGTTCGTTGCCTTTTTTAGATTAAACAAGCGCCGGAGATTCGGCTTAATGGCAGGAGGAATAAAAAACTCCGGAAATAAGCCTTCTTCAACTTTTCCCCAATCCACATATGGAACAGAAAATCCCAGTTCCCGATAAGCGGAGAAAAGACTAAGATAATAAATCTTAGCAATAATACCGTCAATGGGCATAATGGGCTCGGGAAAACGCTCGTTTACATTGATCCAAACATCCTTCTGAATGGGAGTCATCTTTTCGACGGTAGGCCTTTCCGGTTCTTCATCCTCAAGAGTAGTAATCGGCCTTGTTTGAAGAATATAGATTTCTCCTCGGTACATCGCCCATTCGATATCCTGGTTTTCCTGATACATAAACTCCAGTTTCGCTCCGTAATCTGCCAGGGTTTTAATTTGAAAGTCGTTGAGATAAGAATCTCTCTCCACCATTTCTTTTTTTAAAACAGCAAAACTTTTTTTGTCTACAATGTACCGATCGGAGTTCTTCTCCCCCTGAACCAATCCTTCCCCCAGACCGCTTACCGCTTCAATATAAAACTCTTTTCGGGAACTGGTAATGGGATTAGCGGTAAACATCACACCTGCGCTTTTGGCCGAAACCATTTCCTGAACGATTACAGCCATGGCTATTCCCTTCTGCCCAATACCCTTCTCCCGTCGGTAATGTATCGCCCGGGGAGTCCAGAGTGAAGCCCAGCACATTTTCACAGCCTTGACTACCTCTGGAAATGTTTCGATATTTAAAAAGCTTTCCAACTGTCCGGCAAATGATGCTGAGGGCAGGTCCTCCGCCGTTGCGGAAGATCTTACGGCAACCTTAATTGAATCTCGATCTTTTTTGAGCGCAAAATAAGCTTCCTTGAGAGCATTTTCTACCTCCTCCGGCAAGGAAACCTCAGTAATTATCCCGCTGATTTTTTGGGAAACCATATTAATTCTACCGAGATCTTTGTCCTGGATTTCATCAGCTAAGTCAATAACCTTTTTTAAAACACCTACGTTTTTTAAACAAGTGGTATAACACTGTGCACTCAGACAAAAACCCGGCGGGGTTTTCAGCTCCCGTGAAATCACCCCTAAATTAACGGCTTTACTGCCAAACAGATTTTGGTGGCGGAATTTAATTTCCCCCAATGATAAAATCAGATCATCCATTATGCCCCCCGCTTAATGCTCGACATCATACTATTATATTTCATTATAAGCTCTGGTAAGCGTATGTTTGATTTTTTATATTTAGCCTTTCTTATGATGATGTCCGGCCCTTCCCAATGATAAAAATACGTCAAGATACGTTCCTTTAATAACCGGCTTCAATCTGCTGTTCTAATTCCTCTAATTTTTTTACTACCGACTTAATCCTGCGATGATAGTTATTAGGGAGAACATAAAATTGATTATTTCCTTCTTCTT
>JAQVXR010000250.1 GCA_028709045.1 Desulfitobacteriaceae bacterium
GGATTATATCAATGCCTCCCAAAGGTGGATCACGGAAGAGAGAAATTATTTGTATCAACAGCTTAGGGAAATTGCAGGGCTGACAGTTTACCCTTCCAAGGCAAATTATCATTTGGTTCGGATCGATCGATCGGGAATAGATGCCTGGCGTTTAAAAGATTTGCTGATCGAAAAAGGCATCCTGATTCGCACACCGGATGGTTTTAATTATCTTTCTTCATCCCATGTTCGGCTCGCCGTGAAGGATCGGCATGCTAATAAAGAGCTGGTGAAATCCCTCAGGGAGATTTTATCATGAGTATAAGCTCTGACGTTCCCCGGCTAATGATATCTGCTCCCGCCAGCGGCAGCGGAAAAACTACTCTTAGCATGGGTTTATTAGCGGCTTTTTGCCGGCGAGGGCTTAGCGTTCAGCCATACAAAATTGGCCCCGATTATATTGACCCTGCTTTTCATAGCAAAATCACCGGGCGGCCCAGTATTAATTTAGACGGATGGCTGCTGGAAGAATATTGTATCCGCCAACTGTTTAGCTTTTATGGGGCGGAGGCTCAACTGGCGGTAATAGAAGGGGTTATGGGGTTGTACGATGGATATGGCGCCCATCCATTAGTCGGCAGTACCGCCGGGATAGCCAAATTGCTGGACGCCCCGGTAATTTTGGTGATGGAAGCCGACAAAATGGCGGCCAGTGCGGCGGCTCTTGTTCATGGCCTTAAGAACTTTCAAAATGTTGCTGTTGCCGGGGTGGTGATAAACAGGCCCTCCTCAACAAATCACTACCGGATCGTCAAAGATGCCATTGAAAATTATGTTGGTGTAAAAGTTTTGGGTTATCTTCCCTACAGAGGGGGAATTGAGTTAAAGAGCAGGCATTTGGGATTAGTGCAAAGCAGTGAAACGGAAGACCTGTCTCAAATTATTGCTCGCTTGGCGGATCTTATGGAAGATTATATTGACCTTGACGGGTTACTGGAATTGGCTCGAAGTGCCGGCACCGTCCAATGTCCTTCTTTCGATATCTGGCCCGGGAAAGAGGATATGAAAAAAACTAACATCGCGGTTGCCTGGGATAAAGCTTTTAGTTTTTATTATCATGAAAATCTGGAAATACTGCGCCGGTTAGGCGGGAACTTGCATTTTTTCAGTCCTCTGAAGGATGCATCTATTCCAAAGCATTGTGCCGGCATTTACCTGGGAGGCGGTTATCCGGAGGTATATGCCCAAGAGCTTGCCGCTAATTGTTCTCTTCGCCAGGAGATTTTGACGGCGGCGGAAGCAGGGGTGCCTATCTATGCTGAGTGCGGCGGCTACATGTATCTGAATCGAAATTTCACCGCAAAAGACGGAGAGGTTTTTGATTTTGTCGGTTTTTTTGATGGGGAGGCAGTGCTGACAGATCGATTGCAGAACTTTGGCTATACCCAAATTACCGGAATTCAAAATACCGTTTTATTCAGCAGTGGGGACCGGATCAGAGCCCATGAATTTCACAAGTCAATGATCAAAAGAAAAGACAGTGATTACTGTGTCAAAACGGAGAAGATCAGAAACGGGAAAGTGCTGGAATCTTACTGTGGTCGAAAAAAGAAACAAGTATTTGGCATGTACCCTCATATTTATTTTCCCTCAAATATAAACTTTGCACATAATTTTATCGGCAGATGCCTGGAGTACGGAGGGTAATCCGGGAGGCTAAGAATAAGGAGGAATCGGGGCATGGAGCAAAATTACATCAAGGATCCCCGGGAGATTGAAACAAAAAGTTTTGAAATTATCAGCGCTTCTCTTGGTGGAGAAAACGGTTCCGGTTTGAAAATGGATATGATCAAAAGAGTGATCCATACGACAGCAGACTTTGAATTTGCCCATCTCATCAAATTCAAGGAAGATGCAGAATTGAGAATTTTAGATGTTTTTTGTTACGGCTGTACCATTGTCAGTGACACAAACATGATTAAGGCGGGAATAAATAAAAAATTGACAGAAACTCTTGGGATAAAAACAGAATGTTTTGTAGATGATCCCCAGGTCCATAAAATTGCCCGGGAAAAAGGGATTACCCGTTCCATGGCTGGGATCGATTTGGCAGCAGGGATTAAGGGGAGAAAGGTATTTGCCATTGGAAATGCGCCCACCGCTCTATATCGAATTATGGAACTTGTCCATGAGGGGACTCTTGAGGTTGATGGGGTGATTGGTGTCCCGGTAGGTTTTGTCGGAGCGGCAGAGTCAAAGGATGCTTTGTGGAAAACAAATATTCCGGCAGTGATCAGTGAGGGAAGAAAAGGCGGAAGTACAATTGCTGTAGCTTTGGTTAACGCTGTTTTGCGTGAGGCGGTAAAAAAAGTTGGATGAGAAGAAGTACGTTTATAAATTTGGCAAGAAATTAAGAACAGGCTACACGACAGGGTCATGTGCTGCCGCGGCTGCTAAAGCTGCCGTCTTTATGCTATTTTCCGGGCAAGAAATCAGCCGAATGGAAATCGATACTCCTAAAGGTTGGAAGCTTAATTTGGATGTGCAAAAACCATATCGGGATGAACTTTCCGCAGGTTGTTTCGTCATTAAGGATGCCGGTGATGATCCGGATGTGACAGATGGGATCGAAGTTCATGCTAGGGCAACGAGAATTCAAGGACAAGACATTGTTATCAGGGGAGGCAGGGGTATTGGGACGGTGACCAGACCGGGTCTTTTGGTTCCGCCGGGGGAACCGGCGATTAACCCGGTACCAAGGAGCATGATTCTAAATGAAATAAAAAAAGTCTTACCTGCCGGGACGGGAGTAGAAATTGAGATTAGCATTCCCCAAGGTGAAGATATTGCCCGAAAAACATTTAATCCTAAGCTGGGAATTATCGAGGGTATCTCTGTCCTTGGCACTACCGGTATCGTGGAACCTATGTCGGAAGAGGCATTGAAGGACACGGTGGCTTTAGAACTGCGCTCCAAAAGAGCAGCGGGCGATGATAAGGTGGTTTTGGTTCCGGGGAGTTACGGGGAACGGTTTTGTGAAAAATGGCTGGGCATTTCCCCTGACCGCTCCGTTAAAATCAGCAACTATTTAGGATTTGCCCTGGAAAAATGTGCCGAACTTGGCTTCACATCTATTCTCTTGGCAGGTCATTTGGGAAAGCTGGTGAAACCGGCGGCGGGCATTTTCTATACTC
>JAQVXR010000251.1 GCA_028709045.1 Desulfitobacteriaceae bacterium
TTTGTTTGAAACGCAGAAAGATAATAGTGTAAATTTTGGTAAAACTTGTTATTTACCAAGATATTCTCCGCGATATTCTCTTTAATCAGCCCCTTCTCTGAAGCGAGGGTGGGAGAAAATCTCTGGTAGGAGCTATTAAGGTTAGGAGGGATAAAAGTGGCAAATATTTATATCTGGTTTGCGAGAATAGCAGATCGCAGGAATTTTACCAAGCAGCTAATTGAATTAAATAGTAAAAAAGAAAATAACCAAGAGAATAAATTTATCAGTGAAGATCGGCAGAAAAGCCTTGATGCTTTAGATAGCGGAATCCGGCATTATTATCGACTTTATAGAGAGTATTACCAAGGAAAGTTGCCTCATTTCCCAGCAGATTATCAATACTCTCCTTATAATCCTGTAGAGGTTTTTAAGAATGGGATCCGTAGCCTTTATTATTTACACTCTTACCGATTGAGACCGGGGAATTGGTTGGTACTTGATTTAAGGAAAAATGAAAACGGCAGAGCAATTAAGCATTTTATCGAAGCAAATATTCCAGAAAATCGTTTGGGGTCCAATGTGCCTATTCCTGCAAAGATTTTTGCCCAACAAAAGCTGGCAAAGGCCAAACAGCTTCTCGGGGAATGTGAAGAAATGTGCGGACACAAAAAAGTCCGGTTACTGGATACAGTTTATCGGGACTTACTGGAAGTGCTTTTACAGTTTCCCGAACTGTTTAAAGGGGATAAGGTTTACCTCTGGGAAAAAGCGGCTTTTGCATATTTGGACGAAAGAGAGCTGGACAAAATGGAATCCTGTTTGCGCAAACAGGCTCGATTACAGCCGGGATGTGCTGATGCATTCTTGAATATGGGTTCATTCTATCAAAAAGTAGGCTTGATGGGCAAAGCCATTCAGTCCTATAAAGAAGGATTGAAAATTAATCCCCAAGATGAGTTTATTTACTATAACCTCTCAGCTTTAATGCACTATCTGGGTGACACTAGAGCTGCCTTAAAAAATGCTAATCAGGTTTCAGAGTATAAACGGAAAAAAGCAAATTATATCCTTTTGGGCAGTATTTATTTTGATGAAGCCAATTATCGGCAGGCCATTATCCATTATGAAAAGGCATTAAATGAATCACAGGATGTCGGCCCGCAAATGATGGCTAAACTTTACTATGACCTTATTAGATCATATAAAGAATTGGGAAATATTGACCGTGCAGAAAAAGTTCTGGAAGAGGCGCGGGAAGTATTTCCGGAAGCAGGCGAATTTTTTGAAGAGATTCTCTTTAATTAGAGTCCCGCATGAAAACCTGTCTCGTTTTCGATCTTTTATTTTATTAAATACCAGAGAACGGTCCAACAGTTAATGTTGGGCTGTTTTTTAGTATGTGGAGTCATTCACTTTCTACATTTAATATACAACATCGTTAGCTTCGGTCAATTTCTGCGCTTTCGATGGTAATATAACTTCATAATGCCGGAATTAATGTTAACTTTCATTATTTTTCTTCAAAAGCACAAAATACCCCGCGGGGGTATGCAAGAAAATTACTAAATATTTTGCTGTTGGCAAAGTTTTTTTCTTCAGTATAGACTATACATAATGCTTCGGCTGAGTTATAATCAAAACTTGGGCGGATGAAGTTGTCTAAATTTGACATGATAAATATTAGACTGAGGTAAAGATTTATGCATTAAGTCAATCAATGTAAATCTGTTTTTATATTAAATGACATTATTAAACATAGAAAGGGCAGAACCAATGAAATATAAAATTATTCTTCTTTTATTTATAGGGCATTTGATGACAGATATTTCTCAAGGAGCAGTGCCGGCTTTATTGCCCTATTTTATTTCAGAATATAACCTTACATATTCTGATGCAGGCTTTTTAATAATGGCATTGACCGTTTCCTCCTCTGTAGTCCAGCCTTTATTCGGTTTTTTGGCGGACCGAAAGTCTTTGCCTTGGTTTGTTGCCCTAGGTCCATTATTAGCAGGTTTAGGTATTACCATAGCCGTCCTTTTTCATCAGTATTATTTGATTGTCTTTGGAGTTTTCCTCTGTGGACTTGGTGTAGCGGCATTTCATCCGGAGGGAGCACGCATGGCGGGAATTGCTTCCGGAGAGAAAAAAGCCTCCGGGATGAGCCTCTTTTCCGTTGGCGGTAATGCCGGTTTTGCATTGGGGCCTCTGATGGTAACCGGCTTAATTTTGCTTTGGGGATTAAGAGGGATTACTTTTTATTTTATTCCAGCACTAATAGTGGCTATAATTTTGTATCAAGCAGCGGGCCGTTTTTCCCAACTGTCACCGGAATACAATCTGGGTAATAAAGCAGGTAAAGATGGGGCGAAGAAAATCGAACTGAAAGATGCATGGGTTCCCTTTATTTTGCTTACACTGGCCATTATCTGCCGTTCCATTCTTTTTCAAGGGATTAATACGTTTCTACCATCATATTGGATTGAAATTTTTCAAGCATCCAAGGAACATGCCAGCACTTCTTTGACAATCTTACTGGGCATGGGAGTAGTCGGAAACCTGGTAGGTGGACGACTGGCAGACAGATTCGGCAATCTAAAAACTGTGATGGTAGCATTTTTGCTCCTCATCCCACAATTACTCATTTTTGTGCGGGTGACAGATATGATATTAGCTACATTGCTTCTAATGAGCATTGGCTTTACCTGCTATGTTACTTTTAGTCCGATGATTGTTATGGGTCAACAATATTTGCCCGGGCGGGTCGGCTTTGCTTCCGGCATTACAATAGGATTGGCTGTAAGTGTGGGCGGTTTTGCCGCACCTCTTCTGGGAAAATTTGCAGATTTTGCGGGAGTGCAAGCAGTGTTCTCCTTGATAGTTGTCTTTCCTATGATAGCTACTTTGTTTCTAGCTTTTGTGCCTAAAGCATTGCACAAATAGACAGGCACCTTATCAATTGGTACTTGACAAACAGAGGAGGTTTGAGATTGGGCTGGTTTGGCTTTATTATCTTTGTGATTGTAGTAATTACTTCTGTGGCTGCTTGGGTAAATACAAAAATTATTATAGAAGAACTTGAAATAATTAAAAAGCATCTGGGGATTCCGGAAGATGAATCTATTAGTTTACATATAGCAGAGGAGAATGAAGAAGAAAATAATCAAACTCAATAGAGGAAAGACTTTT
>JAQVXR010000252.1 GCA_028709045.1 Desulfitobacteriaceae bacterium
CCGTATAACATGCTGACATCAGGCTCTGGTGGGTATGTAAAATTGCTTTTGGAAATCCCGTCGTCCCAGAGGAGAAATATATTACCGCGTCATCTTGGTCCGTCAGTTTAATCGGCGGGGCTTCAGAGGAACAATTGGCAGTAAGACGGTCATAGTTTTCCGCAAAAGAAGGGCGGTTTTCCCCGGCAAAAAAAAGTGTTTTCACTTTCGGTATCTGATTATAAATTGTTTCCACCCGGCCAATAAATTCAGGCCCAAAAATCAAAGCATTGGTTTCCGATAACTCCAAACAATATTTTATTTCCTCAGCCGTATAGCGAAAGTTTAACGGTACGGCGATAGCTCCAGTTTTTAATATTCCAAAATAAATCGGCAGCCACTCCAGGCAATTCATTAAAAGAACCGCTACCTTATCCCCTTTTTTTATTCCTCTCTTCAGTAGCAGATTGGCCAGTCGATTAGCTTTCTCGTCAAAAACACGCCAAGTCATTGCCCGTCGGTATTCACCGGCCGGGTTGTTTTCAATCAGTTCGTACTCAAGCCAAGTGACATGATGACTTTCCTGCAGATCCATATTTATCTCGGTCAGGCATATTTCCTGTCCATACTTCTCAGCATTCCGTGCTAGTATTTCCGTGATAGGCATTTTATCCTTCCTCCCGTTCTACCAATACAACAAAGATATTGTGTTTATGAAATAACAAAGCCGTACTTCAGTAAAAACACTACAGACAATTATAAAGCAAGGCTAAACAGTTAAGCAACAACTTTGAACCTGCTGCCAGCAAGAGTCTACCTCTTATCTGAAGCTGGCCTTTCCAATAGGTACACTGTTGCTGCCATCCAGTCATTCAAGTGATAAAACCACACTCTTAACTATCTGGTCTCAGGCTTTAAATCCAAGTTTTTCTGCAATCATTTCATAAGTGGGTACATGCACACCATACTGTCTGCCCAAAAGTACTACTTCAAAAATGAGACCGTTCATCTCGGAATTCTTACCCTGTTTTAAATCCCTCTGCATGGAAGTAGAAGCTGTGGGTGACAGATTGTCCAAAATCTCCAAATTGGTATCTACGATATCGACCGCAAAGTGTATGTCCATAGCCTGAGCCAGGGCATCAATCTCACGCATCAAGGCAATAAATGTATCCCTTACTTTTCCTTTCTGCTGAGCTGCTCCAGCATTAATATCATAATATGCGCCGCAGGCAGCCATAGGAGACACATAGGAGAATTTCTGCAGTGCATCTCTCCTGATGTTATCCGATACAATACCTGTGATACCGCTGTCCTCCAGATCTGTAGCCACCTGTTCCAAAACAGGCCGATACTCCTCTGGTTTTCTCACCCCGTATACCACTCTAAATATATCTCCTTTTTGCAGGATGGTACCAGGCTCTTTAATCTCTGCAGCTACATAAATACATCCATCTGTCACCAATAAATCCGGCAGCTGTTTCTGGATCCTGCCCCCGGTGCCATAAACATTAAGTATAGGAATTACTACAGTATCTTTATGAGCCACTCTTTTAATAAAGGGAATAGTATCCTGCAGGGAATAGTCTTTCACGCAGTTGAATATTACATCCGGCTGTTCGTTGTAATGATCCATATCCCAAGCCTTCATAGGACAGACTGTATAATTTCCTTTATATGTAGTCTCCATTTTTAAGCCATTTTTTTGAATGGCCTCCAGATGCATTCCTTGGTCGATTAATGTAACATCTTTACCTGCCTCGGTCATGAATGCCCCGATACTTCCCCCGGTACCGCCGGCCCCGATTATTAAGTATTTCACTTTATTTCCTCCCGCTATTTACTGTAATTTTGCTTAGTATTGTAAGGAACATCCATAAAATTGCGATGAAGTCTATCTATTATATAGTTTAGTTACATCGAGTTCTTGCGGTTGTGGTGCATATCTGCATTTTAATTGGTGTTATTTAACCATCTGAAGGAGTTACACCGTCTCAATTTTGTTATTATAATTCGTATGTCTCAAAAAGCGTTATAATATTACGGTCAGTAATTTTGTTAGCCAGTAGTTGCTTAAATTTAACCGAATGCGTTTTTCCTTCCAATCGAAGTTTTTCTAATTCTTTAGAAATTTCGCTTTGCTTCCGTAGCAAATCATCATAAATATTTTCGAACTTCGCCAATCTGTTAATAGCATCTCCCGAATACCCGGTTGCATCATGTTGAACTTTAGTATCATCTACAATATAAACATTTTTACTGTCCAATGCTCTTGTTAATCTATTCATATAATTCATTCCTTTTTATTTATCATCTTAGTGAATAAAAAATATATAATTTTGCGCTTTTTAAATACCCGTAAAGATGGGAGGGCATAGATAAATCTTTGGGTAGAGATGTACTATTGCTCTTCGTCACTAAATAGCGGCATCTGTTTAAAATCTGAGGCTCGATATATGGCTTTTTCCAAACTTTCATCATTTTCCAAAGCATACTCGTTCCGGACATGCTTTTCAAACTTCAGGTATTCATTACCCCCTATGGCAGCGGTCCGGACTTTGAGCATATAAATCAAGAATAATCCCGTTCTTTCGAGATCTTCTGCAGCTCGGTTTCCGTAATGAACTTGCCATGGGCGAATAGCTTGTCTGTTGGTATCATATGTTCACCTTTCTCAGGGTTATGTAAAGTAGGGTGTTGTTTGATATATACAATAGTTTCAAAATAGCATTCAAAGCATTCAATAAAGTCTTTAGTAAATAATCATAGCCTGCTTTAATGAATTTCTAATAACTAATAAGGGGCATTCTCTATTATGTATTTTCTCTCTTGATCAAGTCGCAAGGCTTTTTGCTGGTTTTGCTCCATAAAATTTTGTAGGTCTTGAATAGCAGCCTTCACTTTATCCTTAAGTTGACGAGTTTGGTTTTGGGCCGTGTTAATTTGCGACTGCACAATTATGTCAAAAAGCGCTCCATCCAGGAGAAAATCAGCAACCGTACTTATTGTGCTGATTTCAATGGTGTCATTGGTTTTAATATCAGATAGTTCCCGATGGAATTTATGCAGAAGTTGTTGCGCCTGGTCGATTTTATTTCTGGCATCACCGATGTGGGAATGCTTAATCGCAGTAGTTATCAGTCCGCCCCCCAGGATATCAAAAATACCCCAGCCCTGGGCGC
>JAQVXR010000253.1 GCA_028709045.1 Desulfitobacteriaceae bacterium
TCGGTTAGTGGTCCCAAGGATCGTGCCTCCTTTGGGCAGGATCCCTGTTACCTGTTCTAATCCCAAAGGAACAAATTCTTCCTCTACCAAACCTTTATAACCATCTTTAATTCCGAAAACTTCCATTCCGTAATCAGTCACAGCAGTCTTGACCACTGCCCGAATCACCGCATTTAATCCAGGACAATCACCGCCCCCTGTTAATACCCCAATGCGCATTTCAAATCTCTCCTAACCATCTCTTGTTTACTATCGGGATCTTTTAAAATAACTTGAGGCACCGAAGCTCTTTTTGCCGAAGCTTTACCGTGGTGCCTGGCACCGAGATTATGAGATTCTGAGATTCTGAGATTTGAGATTCTTTACACTATTAACAGATGGTTATTGTCAACTAGAATAACCGTAGGAGTTTCCCCTGGCCGATATCCTGCAGAAACCCTTTTAACACAGCGAATAAATACCAGATGGTCAAAAAGCGTACTTAACTTCTTTTTGCTTAGCTGATAGAGTTCCCTACATACTTTTTTCCTTGAAACACTATTAATGTTCGGAACATTTCCATTTGGACTAACAATGTAACCTTTAACTTGATTAACATCAACTACTGCTTCCCTCAGTTCTTGGTTTTGCTTGAAAAAAACAACTGTATCATGAATTTGATCGCAGGCGTGCTCTGTATCTGTTCCTTTTAATTCCACAAAATTAGATACAAGTTCTGTTGTGTTAATCATTAGATAATCACATTTGTTCTGCCCTTGAATTCTTTTGGAAATAATCCCATTATCAACCTTATAGATTTCCAAGTTGGTAGCCGCTTTGATAAAAAGTACAGAACCTCTTTCCCGCAGTGTATATCGTTCACCATGTTCTAGCCTTTGTTCCAGATACCGGTTACAATTATTCAGCATTATTATCGTCTACCTCCAACTGAAAAATTTCTGCATAAATATTTCTAATTTCATTGGAGGTATCATCTATTTCTTCGGCAGCAATTTCTTTAAGCTCTTGATCAATGATTGATTTCACATATTTCTGCCCCTTATCGCCTATCATAAAAGCGCCAAATTCCTGAGGATTAATCCATTTATCTCTTGGGATAATTTTTTGAACCAGGTCATTTTTAATTGCACCGATCTTCCCGGCGTATAGTAAATTGTTTGCTGCAGTTAAAATATAAGGACTATGCGTGGTAATCATAACATTATTATCATGAGAATTTACAAACAATGAAATAAACTCTACTATTTCTTTCTGGGCTCTAGGAAACAAATGTGCTTCCGGTTCTTCAATTACAACAAATACTTTCTTCTCCCGAATCATCCACAAAAATAATAGATTTACAATCCATAATATTTCCTGCTGACCGGAAGAGGCAAAATTTATCGGCAAAGATTTTTTATTATTTAAGCGGATATATTCCTTTTCATTATGATAGTAATACTCTCCCTTAAGAAGTGATTTCACATTTGTCCTAAGATTATCCCGCTTAACTTTTACGATACTAAGAATATCTGATTTGTCGAAAACCTCCGACCAAACACCATCAAAAAGGTCTCGATTCCGTTGAATCAGTTTCATAAAATCAGCAGTAATATAGTCCATATTCTTAAGCTCAATATTTAATAGTTGCTTTGTCAATAAAGAAAGCAACCCTCTTCCGGCAGGTATATAAAAGTTCTCCCGATCATCACCAAAAATTTGGTTTACTTCTTTATCCATGATCATGAAGAATTTATTTTTTTCTAACTGATAATATAACTCCTCAGAAAATTTCATGTTTTTAAGAATATCATGTTGATTATGGGCCTTTCCCTCAAGCTCCTTAATTGAATTAATTAATTTATTGCTAAATATAAAATTTAAATTCCTTTTTTCAACCAGGGTAGTGTCAATTCTTAGGCTTATTTCATCGTTATATATGTAATCTAATACAAACTCTTTCTTAAAAGTTGACATACCAAAAAGATCTTCAAATTTGTTCTTTAGTTCAACATATAAACACTCCGGAAATTGGTCTGAATAATCTGAACCCTGATCTAAAATCTTGTGTAAATGAGATTTAACTTCGTCTCTTATAGTCTTAAAATAGTAAATGCATTTACATATTGTGCTTTTCCCTGTGGCTTGCTCACCGATTAATATCATAAAATTACATAATGTTAATGCACAATCTTTTACAGGTCCAAAATTTTTGATGATTATTTTTTGCATCATAACCACCCCTCATAATTTTTTTCAAGTATTCCACTATCCGATGTTAAAATGATGTGCACTAATCAAGAGATAAATAAAATTTTAAATGAAAAATTTTAAATTAATTTTATTTTATTCTTGTAAAAACAAAAAAGCTGTCAGGCTCATCAATAAATCTATAAGGTAATCAGCGTCATCGTGCAACCACATTTTACCATTTATATTAGGATAAATAAAGTAAATACTTAATTCTCAATAACTGTATTTTCCCCTTATCTTCCCCAAAACCCTTTGCTTAATAAAATTGCATAGCTTTAAATAACTTTTAAACCCGGTATGTTAAGCTAAGAAATGTCGGGGTATAAATTATCAGAGAATTCATTAACTTGATAACTTGGTGCCTGGCACCGAAGCCCTGTTCAAGGGTGTTGTCAATAACCCCGTCCCCCCGACATTCCACAAGGCCAGTCCCACCAGCAGGTAAAAATGCCTCCAGTGGACGGTATCGATAACTAGGCTCTGCACCATGATGCCGGCAATGGAGCAAAAAAGGACAAGCGCCATCGGGTCATCCTTTTTTTTGTAGAGTCCCCGCAGCACTGTAAAAAGAATAAAAAGCAGTACTCCAAATCCTAAAAGACCCTGTTCCACCAGAGCTCTGGCATACAAACCATGAGCCGAAAAAGGGATCACCTCTTCCCAACGTCCCGGTCCGATACCAAAAGCCCAGCGCACCAGCGGGTTTGCCGGAACAGGAGCAAGTCCCCTGGCACCTATTTCCCCGCCCAATACCTCATCTTCAAATCTTTCGACAAATGACAGGCCGTCTCCTAAATCAGTCCCTGCCCAGATATCAAACCCTTTAATCTGGACCGAAAGGCGTCCCAGATTGGAATGGTCCACCACATGGAGGCGGGAGATAAACTTTTCGGCAAAAAAAGTATTAGTTTGTAAAATCA
>JAQVXR010000254.1 GCA_028709045.1 Desulfitobacteriaceae bacterium
TTATATTTTTTTAAGCACACAGTATCAAAAGTGTCCCACTTCAGGCGGTCAATACAATCAAACCAGGTGTCTTCCTGATCTTCAAGAAATTCAAGCTTATTATACAGTTCTTCAGTTAATTGCTGCTTTTTTATAATTACAACCCCAGTATCATCAGCAACAATGATAGACCCTGTAAATTCCCTTCGCAATTCCTCAAAAGATTGTTCATCAAATTCCAGCTTCTGATTAATACATCCAATAGGTGTCGTTCCATGACACCATATAGGATAACGTTCTTTTACTAATTGATGAACATCTCTAACTAGTCCCCCCACCACAATTCCAGATACCTGCCGATAAAGCATCAGATACTTGGATACCAGGGAACCAAATACAGCCCTTCCTTCACAATTATCGACTTTCACATATACCATGCTATCTCTAGGAGCATCACGAAGATACTTATGTGTATACCAGTTGGTACCATTAATAGCAGGCGCATAATGTACAAAACCGATTGCGCGACTCCCCGGTAGTAATGGTCTGAGCCCCGGCTCTAACTCACCCGATTTATTGAGGGCGTCTGCTACTTGAGTTGAACTAACTCGGTTAATTTTAATATATTCTAATATTTTTTTCGGCCAAGTAGTAATGTCCACTATTAATGCCCCTTTCTGTCTCATACCCCGAACCCATTCGACGATTTCGTCTATGTTTTCCTGTTATTTATAATTACACTACAATCAAGATAAGTTGAATCAATGAAAGGAGGCAGTTTACCACTACCAACGTATTGTTCAAAAAACTTTAAAGTATTGTTTAGCCTTTGTTCGTGCCCCTCGTCCTCTGGAATACCAATTAGTTTTGTAAAAGTATTAACAAACGTTTGTCTCCCGGCTATGTATAAACCAGAAAACTGCGGCCAATTTATGATAAGTCTTTGTGAATCATTGACATCCTTCTCGAAAGGCACCTCATCTTTAACTAAAAGCTGCCCTTCCAATAATGCATCTATCAATCTCTTTTCGTTGTCTGACTGTTCACAAGAATCATCAACAATTATCCCTGCCCATTTCTGACATGATTCCAATTCTACCGCATGCACAATTGCTTTCCCTACCATGACAGGTGGATTAACATAAATATCTCCTTTTACCAAAGCTCCCCGCAAAGGGAACCCCTGTAGCATAGCCTTCGCCGTAAATATATTTAGCACCCTCACCATTTTTTCAAGATATTTAAGTGAATCCCCCTTAGAATACAATAATAACGAATCCGTGAACTGATAAAACCCTATTTCGGGGTTTGTCCCTAATAATTCAATAGGAGCATTTTTAGCATCCTCCAAATCAACCGGATTTTCTGTTAATCCTGCTAGAAGCGACGCTCTGAACTCTCTTTCAAGCATTTGTCCTATTTCATTACTTGGAATCGATTTAACAGTGGCTTTGAATCCTAATATGTCAAGAAAGGCAACATATTTTATACCGTTCATATCATCTATCTCCCTATCCAGTGTTATGCTTAAAAAGCTAGAATCCATTGGGGAATACGCGGAAAAAAATTATTTTTTAGAAATACGTCAAAGAATTCACGTAAATCCTTATCGTTCCGCGGTTTTCGCGTCTATAGAATTCTATTTTCTTATTAATATATTGCTGCTCTTTTATATTCGAATTGGCTTGACACAAAACATAAGCTATATTTTAATTCCCTTTTTTAAAAACTTTTAAAATATATCGCTTTCCATTTAACTCGAAAAAGGCAGGGTAGCGCTCATTATCCACTACTCGCAAAAGATTAAGCTGTTCTCTTATTGTTTTATCTGGATCAAGACGACTATCTTCTGGGGTTCTGCGACGGTAATAACTGCTTTCCCTTTCCTGGTTAACAGCTTTATCTATAATATCGGGATAGTTATCAATAAACTCCAAACACAATTTAAATGTTGCATTAGCCTGAATTACACGTAATTCTTCAACAAGTTCAGTTCCTGTAAAATGCATTGTTTCCTTTAAATAAATTACGCCACTATCGACTTTTTCAGCTGCTTCAAATAAGACTATAGGAATATCATTTTTTCCTTCTAATATTTGCCAGGTAAGAGGTGACCAACCTTTACCCTGGGGCAGATTACTTTCATGAACAACCAGGTTATGCTTATTCTTTTCTAGAATATTGGAAGGGACAATTTGTCCACAACCTAAAAAAAATACCACATCTCCCTGCTCAATGAGGTTTACATCATGGAGCCATTTTACTTTATATCCTCTTTTTACAAGTCGCTCGATTAATTCAGGTATATAAGCATTTACCCAGCTTGTAGCATCCGTAACAATTGTAATCAATAATATGACCATTTATACTACATTCCCATACATCTATTAATCAACATTTGAACAAATTCTTTTGCAAATGAGTCAACAATCTTTTCATATTCTTCTTTATCTTTTCCGGGTAAATATTGATTATCAATAACGAATCTTTCATCCCAGTTTAACATAGAGATTTTTCTATTAATTTCTGGATTTTGTTCGCAAGAATTCCTCCAAAATACACCGCCCACATTATAAAAAAGCTTATGGCATTCATTAATCATCTGTCTAATGTCATCTTCTATAAGATGGGAAGATAAAAAGCAAATATCTGCTCTTTTAAAATGATTATTAAAATAATCTTCAATCGAACTATAAACATTGATTTTTTCTTGATAGCTTCGACTAATAAAGAAAATGGACTTTAATTTCTGAGGAACCGATGGATTTACAACTTGATATACTAAGTTTGTATCAAGTCTTTTAATTTCGAACCCACAAAGATGTTTAGCCACCATCTTTTGAAAAGTTGTTTTACCTGTTGCATTATTTCCCACCAGTATAAAAACCCAATTTGAAACCATTTATTCTTCCTCCCAAACTCTTACCCAAGAGCCTTATAAACCCCTTCCAAAAACACTCGAAAACTCGCCGAGCAGTTTCTATTAATATCCATATGTTGTCCGATAGTCCTGGCCCCACTTATCTTTTGGTATCCAGGAACTAACTTTTTTAATTCCTGAGCGGCATTATTAAGCCCATCGGGATTCCGGTATTTTCTCTGTTGCTGTCTTCGGGAAAGTCCACCAATATTATAGGCCTTCTCCACAGCCTGTAAATCACCCA
>JAQVXR010000255.1 GCA_028709045.1 Desulfitobacteriaceae bacterium
AGAGAATCCAGAAAAGACTGGGGTATATGTCCCCAAGAGAATATCTCAGATCATTGAATGCAGAGAAATCAGAGAGTTCTGAGATGGTAGCTTAGCAAATTGTCTACAAAACAGTTGACTTCCCATATGCACTATAATGATTGCGAGTGTGAATGGACCAATTGTTACTTATACTGTGGTAACTTTATAGTCATTAAAAATCATGTCAAGGAGGAGTATTATGGAAAGAATGATAAGAATAATTGCAGGAGTCGTGTTTATTTTTATAGTTATACAGATAATTCCGTTATTATTAAGGCCTATCGATGCTTATCTCAATCCACCAATTATTATCTCTAATTTCATGCAAATAGGCATCATATTTATTGTTGCGCTACTAATAAGAAAGCGTTTTTCATTTATCTCCCATGTGCTTTATGTCATAGCAGTATTCTATATTTTTTTACAAATAATCCTAATGTTTTGGGATAAATAAATGATCGACTTCAGGGTGTCAAGGTAGATTGTTTTTATAAGGCAACGGTTATCCCGGCTCAAACCAGAACTTCAGCCTATGAGACCGTTGGTTTTCAGCCAATTCCGGCAGTCCTTGTAATCCGGGCAGATCCTTTTTTGGCAAGAGGCAACAAGCGAAGCTGGGTATTGCCACTTGACCCTTTGATAAAAGGAAAAGTAGTGTAGTTTTTTTATGAGACGACGTTGGTCGTAATCAAATCGAGTTTGAAGTGAATAACTTTTTCTATGATGGTTTCCTCTCAGCGCCCTTGGGCGGCAGCATTTTTAACTCCCAAGCCTACGAAAAACGAAATGCTCATGAATCTAGTTATCATAATGCAGAAAATTCATAACAATGACCAACATATGACAGTCAACATTATATTTGCAATAATTGGATTAATTTTAATTGTTGCAGCAATAATTTTTACACAAGGTACATGATTAAAGATAGTGTGACAAGTATAGGCGGGGGCAGGCGCGATTGAAGTACAGACCTAAATGAAATACATTATTCATCCCCGCCTGTTTTAGTCTTGACAGACATGGGTGGTCACCGAGCATGAAAAATGATTTGGCGACGGGAGGTCAATGGCTATTTGAAATCCGCGTTTTGAGCCCCAACTATTAGCTTTTCAACTTAAAGGAAGCAGGAGAACCGTCCCCGTGCTTCCTACCGATGAAATTTGGAAGAAGGCATATGGCAGCATGGAAAAAGCCACACTGCACACTTCCACTTTCGGTGGCAACACCCGGGCAGCCGCCGCAGGTATCGCAACCCTGGAGGTCATTTACGAAGAAAACCTGCCTGGAAAAGCACGGGAAAGCGGCGGCTACCTGCTGCAGCAGCTCCGCAGTTTACAGGAAAAATACCCGCTTATAAAAGATATCCGGGGCCGGGGCTTGATGGTTGGGATTGAATTCAACCAGCCGGGGAGCCTGGCCGGCAAAGCAACCTTCGGACTGGCCAGCAAGCTTTCCGAAGAATACCTGGGCAGCCTGGTGGCAGGGGAACTGATGAACAAGTACCACATCATCACCGCCTATACCCTAAATAATCCCAACGTAATCCGCCTGGAACCGCCGCTGGGTGTAACCCGCGAACAGCTTGACACCCTGCTGCAGGCACTGGATAAAGTTCTGGCTGCAAACAAGGGGTTTTTCAGCATGGCAGCCTCAAGCGCAAAGACCATGCTTAAGTCATTGATTAAAAAATAATGGATTGCATGCTATTTCTTTTTCAAAAAAGACCAGGCTGAGTGAATCTTATCAGCCTGGTCAATTGGTATCCCCTGTTTCTCCCAATAAAGGACCCCCTAAGGAATCCTGCGCATACTGCTACCCAATTGGAGCATTTCATCCTCGCCGATATTGCCGTCCATGGAAACAAAAACATCACCATCGATCCAGGTCAGTGAAATAAACTGCTCTTTGTAAGTAATTAGTGTTGCTTCCTGTCCATTAATTCTGATTTCCTTTAAAACCGCGTCCTCATTATCAAAAGAAAGCCCCTGACTGAAACCCTGGGTGATGTTAGTCTGTTGAATGGTAACCTTGCGGTTATCGCTTGCGGCTAATTTTATAGCAACGTCGGTAGAATCACCAAGTTTGTCCGCTGTAAAGGAACTTATTTGATATTCGTCCAGATAATCAATGGGCAAAAGAATCTTAAAAGGTACGGATTGAATCTTTTCTATAATTTCCGGGCTTAAGCTATTTATGCTGTCATCGGCGGAACTTTGATTCGCATAATCGATACCCACAGTCTGAACTTTTCCAACGAGAAATGATTTGAAGAACTCCAAAGACTTTGAACTTATCGCTTTAGCCTGCACCGGAAACAATGAACTTAATAAAACTCCAACGCTGAATAAAATGGGGATTATTATAGCAATGCTTTTTTGCACATGAAAATAGCTTTTTTGCGGAAAATATTTTCTTCTAAACTTAACCCATTCTTCATCCAGATTGATTTCTTTTGAAAGTCCCTCGTTAATGTTCGTCTCTGCAGCCCGCGCTATAAGATTATCTATTTTGTCTTTGGGGTTCATCAATATCTACACCGCCTTCCGCCAACCCATCAATAGTTCCCCTTTTAATTAATTCTCTCTTAACTTTGTTCCTGCTCCGGTGCAAAACGGACTTAATTGTTCCTTCGGAAATATTCAAGATGGACGATATTTCCTTTATTTTGATTTTTTTATAATAAAATAAAACAATTATAGCATAAGAAGATTCATCTAAATTTCTTATAATTTGTCGTATCTCTCTGATAATTTCCTCACTCTCTACTATAGTCAGCGGATCATTTTGCATATCCTCAAAGTCAATGACATTATAAGTCACTCTTTTAACCATTGCCTTGAGCATGTTAAATACAGTGTTTCTTGCTATAGCCTTTATCCAAGACTCCAGCTTACCCGGATCTTTTAGCTGGTCAAAATTCTTGATAGCCTGAAAAATAGCCTCCTGGGCAGCCTCCTCGGCCATTGAATGATCATCACAATATTTGTAGGCGGTATAATATGCGGTTTTATAATAATTTTTAAAAATAAACTCTGCTATATCATGATGAGTTTCGTTCTTACCGAGTAATTTAAAACGCAAGTGACTCGCCTCCGGGATTGAGCTGTTAAGTTTT
>JAQVXR010000056.1 GCA_028709045.1 Desulfitobacteriaceae bacterium
TCTTAAGGTTCGGTTAGAAAGTTAAACTTAAAATATTATCATAATTGACAGATGGAGGATCTCTGATGAATGAGCAAAAAAATCCTAAGAAACCACTGCTATATTATATTACTATTGTTATTCTGATCGTAACATTGCTGAATGCGTTTGCTTTTCCTACAATGATGGAAGAACAAATTACCGAAGTCGACTATGGTAAATTTTTGTCGCAGGTAGAAAACGGTCAAGTGAAAAAAGTAGAAGTTAAAGATACGAAAATTGCCTTTACCTTAAACGGAGAAAGCAAGGAGAATGTATATGTCACCGGACGGATAGACGACCCGGATTTGGTAAACCGTCTTTATCATGCCAAATCGAATATTGAATTTTCCCGTGTATTTCCCAAAGAATATTCGCCCCTGGTAAATTTCTTATTGACGTGGATCCTCCCCATGGCATTTTTTGTTGGAATTTGGGTTCTTTTGGGGAACCTTATGCAAAAGAAAATGGGCGGAGGCAACTTTATGACCTTAGGTAAAAGCAAGGCAAAGATTTATGTAGAAGCGCAGACTGGAAAAACTTTTGCTGATGTTGCCGGTCAGGATGAAGCGAAAGAAGCTCTAACTGAAATAGTTGATTTTCTTCATAACCCAAGTAGGTATAAATCTATCGGTGCTATTATGCCCAAGGGAGCTCTTCTTGTCGGGCCTCCGGGGACGGGGAAAACACTTCTTGCCAAGGCTGTTGCCGGAGAATCTAAAGTGCCCTTTTTCTCTATTTCCGGCTCAGAGTTTGTAGAGATGTTTGTTGGCATGGGTGCAGCCAGAGTGCGTGACCTATTTAAGCAGGCTCAGGAGAAAGCTCCGTGTATCGTCTTTATCGATGAGATCGATACCATTGGAAAGAGGAGAGATAATGGTGGCTTAGGCGGCAACGATGAAAGGGAACAAACACTAAACCAGCTCTTAACGGAAATGGATGGATTCAATGGGGAAAAAGGAGTAGTGATACTCGCCGCAACAAACCGCCCGGAGTCTTTGGACAGGGCATTACTCCGACCGGGACGCTTTGATCGGCGGGTTCCCGTGGATCTACCGGATCTCGCCGGCCGTGAGGCGATTCTTAAAGTACACGCAAAAAACGTAAAGGTAGAAGCAGACATTGATTTTCATGCCATTGCCAAGTCAACTCCAGGAGCATCCGGGGCGGAACTGGCCAATATTATTAATGAAGGTGCTCTCCGTGCTGTGAAATGTGGCCGAGAGAAAGTAATGCAGATTGATTTGGAGGAAGCGGTGGAAGTAATTCTCGCCGGGTATCAAAGAAAAGGCGCTGTTATTTCACCCAAGGAAAAGCAAATTATTGCCTATCATGAAATTGGCCATGCCATTGTGGCGGCAAAACAAACGGAATCTGCGCCGGTGCACAAAATTACGATTATCCCTCGTACCTCTGGGGCATTAGGATATACCATGCAGGTATCCGAGGAAGAAAATGTCTTAATGACAAAAGGAGAGGCATTTAATCGCATTGCGACTTTTACCGGCGGCCGTGCTGCCGAAGAATTAGTCTTTAGCACTTATACTTCCGGCGCATCGAATGATATCGAGCAGGCTACGAGGATTGCCCGGGGAATGGTTACTCGGTTGGGCATGAGCAAGAATTTTGATATGATGGCCTTGGAAACTGTCTCCAACCAGTACCTGGGTGGAGATGCTTCCCTGATTTGCTCTCCGGAGACTGCGGCAAAAATTGATGCGGAAGTGCTTGATATCATCAAAACAGCCCATGAAAAGGCAATCAATATTCTAAAAGATAACATGAATAAGCTGCACGAGTTAGCTGCCTATCTTGTGGAAAAAGAAACTATCACCGGAGAAGAGTTTATGGGGATTTTAGCAAATTAGATCCAGATAGTATCTTGTTAATAATTTAATGTTGCTCAAACCGGTATCTGGGAGAGGATTAAGATGACGCAAATTGATAAGACAAAATTATGGATTTTTGTTCTAATGAGATTTTCAATCATTGTTGCCGGGGCAGTTGCCATATATGACCGCAACTGGGAACACCTTGGTATGGCAGTTCTTACGTTAATTGCCATACTATTGCCGTCACTGATCGAAAAACAATTTAAACTAGACATTCCCAGCTATTTTGAAATCATTTTGCTTTTGTTTGTTTACGCAGCGATTTTTCTTGGTAGTTTGCACCAATTCTATTTTAAATTTTGGTGGTGGGATAAAATGCTGCACGGTTTTTCCGGACTGATCTTAGGCAATATCGGACTGTTGATTATCACTTACCTTAACAGCAATCAAAAAGTTAATATCTATCTCAGCCCGATTTTTATCGCATTATTTACGTTTTGTTTTGCCGTTTCCATTGGTGCTGTCTGGGAAATCTTTGAGTATTCGATGGATAAATTTTTTGGCTTCTTTATGCAAAGGGGAAGTTTGGACGACACTATGATTGATATCGTCTTGGACACACTCGGGGCATTAGTGTTTGCTTTGCTGGGGTTTTTTAAAAGGTTTGATTAACAAAAAAAGTTGAGTGGCTTGCAGAAGTTTCACCTGCAGGCTCTCACAGAACCGCACGTGAACCTCTCGAATCATACGGCTCTTATCATTCAACCATTAAGATATCATTCCAAGAGTCCAATGTGGAAACATGTTGGGCTCTCTTTTTGCACTTAGCCATTTTTCAGTCCGTCTGCGATAATCTCTGAGCCTCTTGTGCTTGCCCATTACCCATTTGACCAGCTTTTCTAGTGCTCTACCATAATACGTATTTAAACCAATAAGAAGTAATCCAGGAATATAATAGTCTGATTTCCATTCTTCTTTGACCAACATAAGTTGTATAAATCTATTATTAATATCAAAAAATAGGGAGGAACTAGTGCAATAAATTTGGGATGGAGAGGCAAAATGAGCAAAATCCAAGTCAAGGAATTAACAAAAATATTTGGTCCAAATCCGCAAAAAGCTCTTCAGCTCCTCCAAGACGGTGCGGGAAAAGACAAAATACTGTCGGAGACCGGTATGACTGTGGGGGTAGATCGGGCTAGCTTTGAAGTCAATGAGGGCGAATTTTTTGTAATTATGGGTCTTTCAGGGAGCGGTAAATCTACCTTAATTAGATTAATCAATCGCCTAATCGAACCAACAGCAGGCGAGGTGTTAATTGATGGGGAAAATACTTTGGCCATGGATAAAAAAGCCTTAATGACGGTACGCCGAAAAAAATTGGGCATGGTATTTCAGCGCTTTGCTCTTTTTCCTCATCGGACGATCCTACAGAATGTGGAATATGGGTTGGAAATCCAGGGAGTACCTAAAGGAGAAAGAGAGGAAAAGGCCCGGCAAGCTATTGAAAGCGTTGGATTAAATGGTTATGAGGAGCAAAAACCTCATCAACTAAGCGGGGGTATGCAACAACGGGTGGGCTTGGCGCGGGCGTTGGCTAATGAAACCGATATCCTACTAATGGATGAAGCCTTTAGTGCCCTTGACCCATTAATCAGAAAAGAGATGCAGGACGAACTCTTAACTCTTCAGGAAAAGCTGCATAAAACCGTCCTCTTTATCACCCACGATTTAGACGAAGCATTGAAGTTGGGAGACCGGATCGCCATTATGAAGGCAGGGAAAATTGTCCAAATCGGCAGCCCGGAAGAAATTTTAACTGAACCGGCTAACGAATATGTCTCTACATTTGTGAAGGATGTAGACCGATCTAAAGTTTTGCTGGCATCACAAGTTATGAAAAAACCGGATGTTGTCGCTTTGTGGAAAGACGGTGCCCGGGTAGCAATTCGCAAAATGGTGGAAAAAGAAATTTCTAGTATTTTTGTCGTGGATAAAGAACAACGACTGAAAGGACTCCTCACCGTCGAGGCCGCCTTAGATGCTATTCGGGAAAAACGCTGGGGGGAAGAAATTCTCATTCAGGATTTTTCTACAGCTTCTCCTGATACTCCCCTACATGAACTGATCGGCATTGCCACCACCACCAAATATCCCATTGCCGTCGTAGAAGATGGCAAGCTGAAAGGCATTATCGTTCGGGTATCAATTCTTTCCGGCTTGACGTTGGGAAAAAAGGAGGAATAAATTCATGCATTACTTCGATCTTCCGTTGGAAGAGTGGACCAATCTTTTTATTAATGAATGGTTTGTCCCGGTGCTAGGCGGTTTTTTCGATATCATTAGTGACAATATTACCGCCATCTTAGTCAGTATCGAAGATTTTTTGCTCTGGATTCCTCCGGAAATAATTACCCTTTTCTTAGTGGGTTTAGCGTGGCGACTGGTTGGCTGGCGCATGGCTTTGTTTAGTGCCATAGGTTTATTGTTTATAGGGTCCGTTGATCTTTGGGATGAGGCAATGCGTACTTTAGCCATCGTATTGGTGGCAACAGTATTCTCAATTATTATTGGTATTCCGGTAGGAATTTGGAGCGCCAGATCATCGATGGTGGACAAAATTGTTCGGCCAATTTTAGACTTCATGCAGACGTTGCCAAGTTTCGTTTACTTAATTCCCACCATTCTTTTATTTGGCATCGGTGGGGTTTCTGCGGTTATTGCTACATTTATTTTTGCCACGCCGCCTGCAGTGAGATTAACAAATTTGGGTATCCGACAGGTGCCGGAAGAAACGGTAGAAGCAGCCCGGGCATTTGGTTCTTCCTCTTGGCAGATGCTTACCAAAGTGCAATTTCCTTTAGCCTTGCCTACAATTATGGCGGGGGTAAACCAAACGATTCTTCTTGCCCTCTCTATGGCGGTAATAGCTTCAATGATTGGGGCACCCGGGTTAGGCTCCGTTGTATTAACCGGCATTTCCCGGGTCAATGTAGGATTGGGACTGGTGGGAGGATTATGCATTGTCGTTTTAGCGATTATTTTAGACCGAATCACCCAAACAATGGGAGGACAAGCCGAAAAGTAGGTTAACCTAAAAATTTTTACTTTGATTAGAATGACATGAACTGTGCTGTTATACAAACAAAACTCTTACAATAATTAAAATAAAAGGAGGCTCAATATGAAATTTAAAAGAATTTGTTTTATTACCTGTATAATTATACTTGCTGTCACCCTAATTGGCTGTCCGGCTCAAAGAAGTGGTGACGGTGGAGAGGGGGGGCAAGGAGGACAAGAGAAAGGAACAATAACCTTGGGCAAGGTCCCTTTTGAACAAGAGTGGGTACCTATGCAAATTATTAAAACGGTAGCAGAACAGCAGGGATACAAAACTGAAATTAAAGAAGGAGATGTAGGCGTGATTTTCCTCGGCCTATCCCGAGGAGATATCGATATTTATCCTGATGTTTGGCTGCCTACTCTCCATGCCGGTTACATGGAACAGTATAAAGAAAATGTTGATTTAGTTGGGACTATTTATCAAGAGGCCCCTACAGGCTGGGCCGTCCCAACATATATCGATATTGATCTGATCGAAGACTTAAAAGGAAAAAGTGCTGAATTTGGTGGTCGAATAATCGGTGTCGAACCGGGTGCCGGAATGATGGATACCTCAGAGAAAACGATAGAAGAATACGACCTTGATTATCAACTTTTGGAGGGAAGTACTCCGGCAATGCTCGCCACAGTACAAAAGGCGGTACAAAATAACGAACCTGTAGTCTTTTTGGCTTGGCGCCCCCATACCATGTTTCAAGATTTTGATATTAAACTGCTGAAAGACACAAAAGATATTTGGCAATATGATGATGTTCGCAACGGTGTAAACAAAGGGCTGAAAGAAAAAGCGCCTGATATTTATAACTTCTTGACAAATTTTAAGATCAGTATTGATAAGGTAGAGGAGATAATGGCCCAGATGTCGGATGGAGAAAAAATTGAAACATTGGCTGAAAACTGGGTTAATGAAAATCAGGCCCAGATTGACGAATGGTTGAAATAGGCAGGATACTTATTTGTTTTAATCAAAGGGTTTGTAGTGATCTTCAAACTGATCAATTAAAGGATAAAATATCGCTATAGACATTAGACTAAGATATGCCGTGACAAAGCAAAAACTAAGCATAGATAGTAAAAAACAAAGTTTAAAAGAAATGCTATTAGCAGTGAGGAAGACTCCCAGACCGCACCAAAATCCCTGACAGAATGGACAACTAAGAAGCTTTCTTAATAAATAGCCTTTTGTAGCAAGATAACTTCTTAAACCTCTAAATAGGATAAAATCAAACAGAAAAAAGCGAATGCTTAAAGTTAATACTATTTGAAAAAGCATTATCAATCACCTTTGTTTTTCAGGTAGTGATTTAAAAGCATCTTAAACTGCTCGGCGGTGAGAGTTACTTTCCCGCCGAAATCATCTTTAATGATGATACTGTTAGTATCTTTATTAAATTCTATGTTTGGACAACAATTTTTTTGGCAAAGGGTCATCTTTATTTTTTTCAACTTGTTCCAACCTCCTTTTTGTATAATTTGTTTTTACCAAAAAGTTTTTTGGGGAACGCGGTCATGTCACAACCCCGTCAGACTGTGTGAGAACATACCTTTTCGCACACTACAATAAGCATTATGCTTTATGCTAGGGCCAGCCTCCTTACCATTTCTTCGACTCCCATGATATAGGCAGGGACTGCCTTCAAAGGGACGATTCAGACGGAGCTTTATAAACTCTTGACCAGGGAGGCGATCCGTCCTTTTGATATCTCCAGATTTCTGCCAGATTATCAACCGGACCCGGATTAATCAATGCCGGAATTTCAGTCCTTGGCTCAATAGATTTGATAATAATAAACAATATATTTCTGCCGGTGCTACATAAATATAATCTCCCAAATCGCTCATGGACCGAGCATAGCTATTTTAAATCAAATCCATTTACCGGAGTCAAACTTTGAAAACTTGACATGCTTATTCCCCGTTAGCATCGTAAAAATTTGTCTTACTGATAATATATGCGCATTGGGGAAGATTGGTGAGCGACAGGGGACAAACTAATCAGTAATCCTTCTGCCATAAAGACCTTTTAATTTAACTTTGTGTTCGTACATGGCTTTATCAGCTTTAGCAAATACAGAATATATACTATCACTTTGATTCTTTTGATAAAAGGCATATCCATAAGCAAGTACAATTTTAACGATGCGTTTTTCGTTTATTATTGTCAATAAATTTTCTAAATTCGATAGTGCACTATCTACTAATTCAGATGAAATGTCCTTGCAAATAACACAAAATTCATCACCGCCAATCCTAAATGTTTTACCAATACCCACAAAGCTTTCATGTATCGTTTTTGCGGCATAATAAATTGTTTCATCTCCTGCTTTATGTCCATATCTATCGTTATTCTTTTTTAGATTGTTTATATCTAATACAATAATTGCCGCATTTTTATTGCCTTTCAGATATTGCTCCATTTCTTTTTCAAATGCTGAACGATTTTTAATTCCGGTTTGAACATCATATTTAAATTGTAATTCACGCAAAAAAATATAGTATAATAGCAAAGATATGGAGATACTTCCCCAAATTAAAAGCAAATCTTTATGTAAAATTTGTAGAATAGCCCCTAATATTGGCATAAAAAGGATAAGAATTAAAAGTTTCTTATCCTCGATTTCGTATTCAATAACTTCTCTTTTTATTGTTAAAATCATCAATACAAAATAAAAAATACTAATTATCATTGGCAGTAAAAATAAATCGCCCCGTGAATATTGATTTTGGGCATTGACAAAAAAGATCCAGCCTGTTTTATAGCTTAAAATGCAGATAAAAGCATTGAAAAATAATGGTATTGCCACACAGTTATTATAAATAAGAGTCCTTTCCTTATTATTATTAAAGAAGGAGAAGATAAAAGGAACTACAGGACTCAAAGAAAATCCCAAGATGTTGGCAATACGATGGGGTATTACAAGTTTACTGTTGCTTGAAAGCTGTAATAAAATAGTAGTTATTTCTAAAATTAACAAAATAATTGTTATTACTGTCGCTGAAATGTAAATCCTGTTTTTATAATTATTTACAACAGGATTTCGCTTAGCCAAACATATTGTGAAACCCAGAGCAACAATTGCAAGAATATCTGTGCTGATTGACGCAGTCATATCTGCTTAGTGCACCTCATAAATTCAACTTCGTTAATATTATCTGTCTAATTGTACCACAGGAAATGTAAGGAAGTATAAATTATTTTATTGTCGAATGAATTGGTAGCAGGAAATAGAATTAAGGATGTTAGTATGCCATGAGAGTTTTAGTTTGACTCAAAAAAAAGAAAAGGGTTATAATATGCCATAACAGCAAAGAAATAACATTAAAAAGCAGGGGGTAAAGTATGGTTCAGATAGCAGAACTGAAAAGAGGTCCTTATTGGAAACATATCGGCATGAATCCAGTTACCGGTGTTGACGGAAAAATAAGAGTTGAATTGGAATTATCAGAAAATCTACTTCAAGTCTATGGCAATCTTCACGGTGGCGTTATTGCTAGCGTTCTTGATTCGTGCATTGCAGTAGCCATCAACCAAAGCTTGGAACCGGGAGAAGGCGCTGTCACTTTGGAATTGAAAATAAATTACCTCCGCCCGGTGAGCAAAGGTAAAATTTGTGGTGAGGGGTCCGTTATTAAAAAAGGTAAAAAAGTTATTGTTGCCCAAGGCGAAATTAAAGACGAATCAGGCCAATTAGTGGCCTATGGAACGGCAACATTTATGCGTAACGGAATTTAGACTGAAATACAATTTATCTGACTTAAGTAAACCTAAGGAGGGCTTGTAAAATTAAATTTTTCAACAACAGCAAAAAAGAAAACAGGCCGGTAATTGATTTGTCTCTTAATCCGTGGGATAAAGTTTTAGAAGCTCTTTCTATTATAGCTGTCTTATTTTTGATTGTGATGGTAGTGAGATATTGGCCGACTTTACCCAATACCCTACCAACACATTTTGGGGGAACCGGGATTCCTGATGAATGGGGTGGGAAAAGTTTTGCTCTGATATTGCCGGTTGTTTCATTTGTTCTATATATTATACTCACAGTTTGCGGCCGTTTCCCCCATACTTTTAACTATATTTGTCCCATTACTGAAGAAAACGTCTTCATCCAATACGCCATGGCCCGGACGATGCTATCCGCCTTGAAATTAGAGATGATTGTCATGTTTACTTATATTGAATGGGTTACTTTCCAGGTAGCATTGGGGCAGTCGGAAGGTTTAGGCGACTGGTTTTTACCCGTAACTCTTGGTGTAATCTTTGGTTCAATCGGCATTTACATTTTATTTTCGCTGAAATATCGAAAATAATGGGTCCCCAAAATGAAAATACTCATGACAATAATATTGGCTCAGACTTAATATGGAGGGAAATTTTCAATGAACAGATTAGCGAAAAAAATAAATGAAGCAAGAATAGCGGCTGGACTGACTGAGAAAGAGTTGGCAATGAAATGCGGTTTATCAGTGAGCTATATATTGCAGGTTGAAACAGGGAAGAAAATTATCAACGAGAGTGTTGCCGAAAAGATACTCAAGGTGTTAGGAGCTAAGGAAAAATTTATTGATGAGGAAAAACCTGCCGAAAAATTGGCAACAAATAATAAAGCATCTAAATTTCCCAAAAGCATAATTATTGAACCAACCAATAGTTGGGCTGATGCTCTGGCAGGTTTGATAAAAAAATATCCCGTGTATGATTTGCTCAGTGGTAAGACTGTTAGCTTTAAAGAACTGCCAATCATCCACAAAAAAATATACGGATATCATCCGGACAAGATAATGTTTGTGAAATCTTCCAATAGTGAAATGGCTGCCTTTAGAATTGAGAAGGATGATATACTGACCGTTTACATCACCAAGGAGATACAAAACAGCGGAATTTACTTGTGTGAAATGGACGATAGAAAGATGATCCGACAAATAAGAAGAGAGGACAACAAATTAATACTGCAACAATATGCAAATGACAGTTCGGCTTTAATTGTTGATATCAAAAATATTAAGGTTATTGGAAGAATTGTAAGAAATGAATTCTCGATTTTTTGAAAAGAACCTGGGCTACCAGGCTGTGATCTATAAAATTTGTTCTTTATCAAGTTTATATCAGCAATGATAAACTAATTGCTTGTCTAAGTAAATTTTATTTTCCCAGAAACCAGTTAGGTCATCAAAATAATAAATTTGATAATTATTTGCCAACATAAAGTCTATTGCTTTGCAGGGGGTATACTGTTGGTATTTATTAGATTTTTCATTTACAAAATCAAGTTTTATAAGCATAATTCCATTTAGAACCGTCAATTCAAACACAACCGAATGACCGTTCGTTAAAAACTTTAGACCATCAAAGTCTTTTCCAAACAGAGAACTGATTATGATAAACTCCTCAAAAACAATTGCTTTGCAGTTGGTGCACCGGGATAAGATTTTTACTTCTTCTTGTGTTAATTCATACAGACTTGATGATCTGATAATCAAGATTATCGGCTCATCTTGAAGAATTACAGAGAAGGCATTCATATAAATAACCCCCTGACTATTAAAGCATAGAAAACTAATTTGCAGCTTGGAGTCACCCTATTGAGTCTTCCTTATAAATGTTAGTCAATTCAATTTCGGATTGTCGGAGACAGTTAGTTTGGTTGCTACAAAGTTTTAGAAAATGCCAGTCGGGAATTTACTTGAGGAGTAAAAACGCGTAGTAAATTTTAATTCTTATCAATATTCCTTATTCTGTAAACAATTATAATTTTCCTGCAATTATGGTAATATTTCTTAAATTTTTCCATGAAAAAACACCTCTTTAAATAGAGGTGAAAAGCAAAGGGATAATTCATTGACTACTATTTAGAACAAAACAAGATAGCATTAAAAATTACTATGAAAGAAGCTAAATATGCGACAGGAGTGAGTGGCAAAGAAGCGTAATCGTTTGCCACTCAGTTGAAACCATCTTCTTCAGTTCCGGCATCCTTTGCCGTTCCATGCCCGGTATCATCAATCAAGTCTGTTGAATTAATATAAGGGATGATGTCCGGCTCTGGCTGTTCCAGCATGCCCAGTACTTCCACAGTTAAATTATGTGGCACGACAATGGTATCACCGGCAGGTATGGTAACCTTTTGTTTGTCTTCCTCATGATTCATTTTTACCGCCTCCATTTTATAGTTTGAAGAAAGTTGAGCTGTATTATGTACCGATTGCGAAACTTCTTCAGCATGGCAATGAGGTGGTAAAATAATCCGCTTTTTCAGCCTATCCATAAACATTAATCAAGATTAAATGCATCAATAGAAAATTTTATCGCTACCATAATTAGTATTATCGAAAAAATTTTTTTTACTGTAGAAGAAGGAAGACTGGTAGAGATCTGTCCGCCGGTATAAGAACCTATAATTCCACCAAGTGCTAATAATGCTGCCAGTTTGAGATTGACGTTTCCATTTATCCCATGAACAATGACACCAACTAATGCTGTTGGAATAATTATTGCGAGTGAAGTTCCGGTAGCCACATGCATATCTATTTTAAAAAAATATATTAAAGCAGGAACTATAATAATTCCCCCTCCTATACCTACTAAACTGCTTAATATCCCAGCAGCAATGCCTGTAATTAACCCTTTAATAATCATAATACAGCTCCTTTTTCTAAATTCCAACCATCATTATTAAACTGAAATTAATTTTATAAATCTAATTTATCATTCAATTAATCATATAAATATTTGGACCATATTTGATAAGGGTGGTAGAAAATTCGGGGGGTATACCGGGTTTTATGATAGCCTTCGTTGGATGAAAGTAAATTGAATGTTTAAAAAATATGCCCATTGAGTAAAATATTTGTAAATATACTGGCGAAAATGATTTCGGTATAATGATGCACCGCTCGGACTAAAAAGTCAATGCTCAGAATAATAAATCTTCTTATCTGATAATTAATATACGCATTGTCTTCCTGTTGGCAGTACAAGTCTTTGCACAAAGGTTCCAAAGAAAAAAGGAATTAATAATAGGTTGCCCGTTCCTGAAATGGCATAAAATTTGTAACAGTATAGACACATTTTAATGTTATACTTATTAAGTATGGCATATAAGGTTTATAATTTAACTATTTTATTGGAAGGAGAAAAATATATGCTGAAAGAAAAGCACAAAATTTATCTTGGACTTTTAGTTTTAATAATTGTTATTGCTGCTGCCATTTACATTTCCATCTCAGGGGAAGTGGTTGCCCGTGTGAACGGAGATGCTATTTCCAAGGAAGAATTATATGATATCCTAGTTGAACAAAACGGGGAAGCAGCTGTAGATTCACTAATTACAGAACGGATAATCGCTCTGGAAGTGAAAAAACAAAACATTTCTGTAACGGATAAAGAAGTGGATAATGAATTAGCAAGTTTGATCGCACAAAACGGTGGCGAGGATTATTTTAATCAAACATTAGAAATGTACGGCCTGACCATGGACGATGTGACAAAAGATGTAAAGAGCAATCTGGAATTAGAGAAACTTCTTAAGCAGGAAGTATCAGTCTCAGAAGATGAAATGAAAAATTACTTTGAAGAAAATAAAGAAACATTTGCCCAACAAGAACAGGTCAAGGTAAGGCATATCCTGGTAGATAGTATCGATAAAGCAAAAGAAGTGAAAGAAAAATTAGCTGCTGGTTCGGATTTTGCCGAGTTAGCTAAAGAATATTCTACGGATACCAGTAAGGATGCGGGCGGTGAACTGGGCTATATTATCAAGGGGCAAATGGTTGCTGAGTTTGAAAAAGCATCGTTCTCAATGAATGTAGGCGAAATAAGCGAGCCGGTCGAAACCAAATACGGATATCACATTATAAATGTTGAAGATAAAAAAGAGGCACAAGCCGCTAAGTATGAAGATCATAAAA
>JAQVXR010000057.1 GCA_028709045.1 Desulfitobacteriaceae bacterium
ACTTATTTGATGACAATATGGGACGCTCCTCGTTTTTTGTGGGACAAAAAATAAGGAGCATTTTTACAATTTTATTTTTATAAATTTTTGGGTAATAACAGAATTTAGAGGATTTCTACAGAGCCTTTATTCTATACATTTATAAATATCTATTGGGCAAAAACAATTTTAGTAGGGTTTTTGAAGTGATTTGAATAATTAGGTAATACAAATACTACCTTTAAATGTTACTTCCTGCCACTAATTTTGGAAGCGAACAGAGGCAAAAATCGCGTCTCTTTGAAAGCTAAGTCAAATTAAAGATAGATTCTATTTTAGCGGCGCTCCATTGAGCGCCGCTATTATCTCAATTGCAGTATTAGTTGAAAATATGCTTTTTATTAGTAAGTTGAATAGTTACAATTCATGAAATATTAACCCATAACTAGAAACGGCTTTTTCATATGTAAATTCTTTATTTACATATTGAAAAGCATTATAGGCTATTATATCAAGAGATGGATGTTCAAAAATATGATTAACACTTTCTCGGATACATTCAGGAGAATTATTATCCAAGAGAAAACCCGTTTCACCATCTTTAATTACATCAGGAATGGACCCTACAGGTGATGCAAGTACAATGGTACCACAAGCCATTGCTTCGAGCATCAAGTTGGGAAGACCTTCAGTATAAGAGGGAATAACTATTAACTTGACGTCATTCAAATAGTCTGTAATCTTATTATGCGGAATCCATCCTTTCAGAGTTACTTGATGGTTCAGACTGTTATCGTTTATGAAATCGACAACATCATTATTTAATTCCCCATCGCCGACCAGCAAAAAATTGAGATGATTAATTTCTTGAATTAATGAGATAGATTTCACAAAATTCAGAATTCCTTTTTCTTGACTAAATCGCCCGAAATACCCAACGTCATAAGTCCTCTCATTTATTTTTTTTCCAAGGAAGAACTCATCAAAATTTAAAAAATGCTTCTGTGCAATTGATATTTTTTTACTAAATTTCTCTAGGTTCCATTCATTTATAAGTCGAGGTGAATAAAGAAAAATATGATCTGAGAAAATACAGTTAATATTTGTAATGATCTTAAATATGCGACAAATTGAAGAATCAATGATGTTGGATTGAGAAGTAAAATCAAATGTCTGAGTATTAGAGCCGGAAAAAGCTAATACTACTTTTTTATTTAATAGCTTGGAAGTTAAAACCGGAAGTAATAAGTGGTCACCTCCTATAAAAAATATCAAAACGTCGACACGCGACAGTTTAAAAACTTTTAATGAAATTAACATTTGTAAATAAACATATTTCAAAATTCTAGTAAATTTATATTTTCCATTATTATAATCATAATTAATACCATATGTTGTAATTCTACGGTCATCCTTGAACTTCAAATATCCTTCATTTCCTGTAATCAAATATAAATTATCAGAAATTGGATAAACTACATCAACTAAATTTGAGAGGGGAACGTTTCCAGCCATACCTAAGGGAATAGTGACAATTCCAACATTTTTTTTCATAGATTACCTCACATTACTCATTACACTAATTGATCATATCTGATAGAATTTATTAAATAGATGTCAATTCCACTGTTTGTATACAACTTATTCACCCCAGAATCATAATTAATTTTTATGAAATCTTCGGAAGTCCATCTTATTTTAGACATCTCTGGGTATACATCATTGTATATCGATTTGTCTCTCATTGTAAGAGCCAAATATGTATCGTCTTTGTAAAACTCTGATAAAGAAGTTTTCTGATCATATCCAAAATGAAAAGGGATCCGTAGCTCCTCAGGCAGATACCAAGGAATTTTTTGAATTTTCTTTTCATCTGAAGAAAGTAATAAATCAGAAAAGCGACATTCATCTTGAAATGGCATAGTTGATAGTTTTAAGTTTAAATTCCTGTGATTGAAAAACCAGTCCATACCTTCAACTTGGGTATGAGTAGTTTGATAACTATTTTCCAATATATAAGGGGATGGGTAAAGCTTTAATGCTCCATGCATGAAAAGCCCCGTTAACAAAAGAATTATTGAAACTAACAAGAATTTTGAATAATATTTACTATTATTTTTAGCAAGTTGAATGATATTAAATATGAAAATGCTTACAAAAACAATACATAATACGTCTATGTAAGCAATAAAACGAAGTGGTCCAAAATTGAAGTTAAAAAAGTAAAAAATAACAGTAGATAGACAAAGTGTAAAAAAAGGACCATAGAGAGAGAAAATGATATTTATTTTAGTATTTTTTTGTCTATTGTTAAAAATAAAGGGAAAAGTGATGAAAGATATAAAAATGCAAAATAATGTACCTCCTAAGATTTTAAAAACTTGTTCTGTAACATTATATCCATAAGAACTTGCGTATTTTGCATTTTCAATTAAACCATTAAAGTAAGAAGTTTCGTTACCCAAAAGCAACATATAGATCATTTTGATATTGTAATCCCATATCCCAAAAGATGAAATCCATGTTATAAACCATACAATTGTAAGTAATATCAAAGTTAGTCTTATATTGGTAAAAACATATCGAGTCGTAAAACTTTCAGTAGAAGCTACAAAGTTAGGAATCCATAAAGTTCCAATTACAACTAAAAGAGAAATTGTTGAAACTGGATGAAATACAGGAAATAAAATGACTATGATAACGGAAATAAGTTCCCATTTAATAGTTTTACTTAAATTCAGCTTAAAAAGTACATATAATAATAAAGGAAAAAAAAGAATAGATAAATGGTTTGGTGTTAAATTCAAATAATAACTATGCAAGAAAGAAAGGCTAATGATAGTAGCTAAGACTACTTTAAAAGTATTCTCCAGTACAGATTTTGCAAAAATATAAGAAAATAAAATGAATAGAATACCAAAAAACAATGGGACAAATTTGTGCAAATTGATTAATTTAATATTTGATATTTGAAAAATTTCACAAATATAAATATGCGTTATAGGGTAAAAAAGATCAGCTGGCATATATCCATTATTTATAATTTCTTTAATATACCTAATATGTGTTGCCACATCTACAGACATCCCCCACATATAGTAACCTCGAATGATAAACAAAGACAAACAGATACAATTAATTAAACATAACAAAAAAAGCCCAATGAACAAAAAAACACTTGTTTTAGAGTGATCAGAATAGACAAAATATATAATAACAGAAACGCCTACGAAAACTCCAAAAATTATAGAAAACCAGAATAAAATTGGAAGTGCTTTGTATATTGATGGTTCGTATCCTATTGCAGGAGATTTATTTATTTTAATTAATGAAATGGTTATTAAAAAAAAACATAACGAGTATAAAAATTTAATTAAAATGTTTTTATTGATTCGTTGATATTCAAGCATATTAAATACCCACACTTATTTTTATAGGATTATGAAGATGGAAAACAATTTTACTTAACATTGTTTTGGACAATAAATATAATTTTAAAATAATTTTCTATTGCAGCTTTAACTGTAAATTCGTATCCTTTTCAAATTGAGTGGAAGGCTCTCCTCTTTCAATTCAATGCGCTTTTTTCTCTAATGAGTTGATCCAGAGATGGCATCTCAAATATATTGCCCACTCGATCAAAGATGTAATCATATGCACTTATAACAGTGTCTTTGCTGTCTGAACAATAGTCATGAATCGTTTGCCTTTGCTCCTTCATCTGTCAGGATTGAGACTAACATCTCTTTTTCTGACCTTTGCTCTTGCTGCTAACTCTGCTGCGTTGTTATGCAAAGGGATTTCTGGTAAAGTTAGTACATCAATAGGTTTTCCTTGTTTTCTTTCGTTTTATTGATCCTACATCAAGATGTTCATATCCTGTTTTGGTCGAAAACAACTTATCAAACTCAGAGCATAATTGCTTCGACACTTTTGAATTTGGATTTTCTCTGAACTTACAGAGTTTTCCATAATAACCCCAGTATTTATCCAGAAAAACTTCCAGCTTTTCTTTGTGATAAGGCACTATAGGGCGTAATTTTTTGTAGTTTCTTCCACCATGAATCCAGCATGATGGTACGTAAGTTGCCTGAATTGAGGTGCATCATCACTTAAAATAGTGGTAACCACAGGCATGTTTGTCATCTGATGATATGAAGCGATCACAGAGGCTTCAAGATCCATTTTTATCTCCAAAAAATGAATATGAGTAAGTGGAACTAATAATATATTTTGTTTATGACACGGATTCCATCATATTTGAAGAGGATACAAAAGATATTTGTTAATCGATCAAAGTAAGCTGAAAGTAATCATTTATTTTAACTTTAGCCATGTGATACCAGTTAGATCTCTTTAAGCACTTCCTTCCACCTTTCAACCACGCGTTCGAATGTAAAATGCTCCTCCACAAACCGCCTCCCGTTCTCCGCAATCTGCTCCAGATCAGGGGAGCTCAGCGCCCGGATCACATTATCCGCGATACACTCCGGGGAATTATCCTCCATAATAAATCCGGTCTTACCGTCTATTATAACATCCGGTATCGCCCCGACCGGCGTCGTGAGCACCGGCGTCCCACAAGCCATCGCCTCGAGCATGATGTTCGGGAGTCCTTCAGTGTAGGAAGGGAGGACGAGGAGTCGGAGCTGGTTCAGGTATTTGGGGAGGTCATCATGGGAGATCCAGCCAGGGAGATCAATTAAGGGGGTGACTCCTCCTTCCTGCAGGGAGGCCTCGATAGACTCTTTCAATTGCCCATCCCCGCCGATGATCACGCGAAGGTCCTGCCGATCGTTGAGGATGGTGGGGAGGGCCTGAGCGAAGTGCTGGATGCCCTTCTCCTCGCTCAGTCGGCCGATGTAGCCTATGAGAGGAGGACGGTCGGGGAGGGAGGTGGTGACGGTTAAGGTCTCAAAATCAAGGAAATGCTCTTGGGCGATGAGGATTTTGTGGCGGTATTTTTCGAGGTTCCAATACGAAATAAGGCTTGTAGAATATAAAATGATACCATTGCACAAGTTATAGCAGATTTTTGAAAGAACTGCAGTTAGTTTGGATAATGTACCGTTTGACAAAAGTGAAATTTTAGATGGTAACAACCAGTACACTTTATTATTGAACATTTTCGCAGCGATCATGGGGATGAGGGGGGGGGATTCCATAAAAAAAACAACGTTCCGAAAATTTTTCCTTGACGAAAATAATTTAAAGATAATTTTTAGTTGCAATGTTCCATATCTAACCATTTGCTTGGTTACCAATGACCCAGTTTGATAAGGAACAGCGTATATATCCACCAAGTTGTTCAACTTTTGAAAGTGAATTTGCTCCTGTGTGCCGATGATCACATATGTTTCACTAGTAGCTGATAATATATTAGACAGGTTGGATATTGGAACACTGAAAGCTGTGCCAATAGGGAAAGAAACTACTAAAATGCCACACGAGTCATTTTCTTTCATTTTAAAGGAGCTCCATAATTATACATTCATGACAAGTCGCTACCAAAATTAGAACATAATATAGCAAATTTTCAGGTATCTCACACTCTTAGCTTCTGAATAGAGAAAATATTATAGAGGCGATAGATTACACTTTGATTTGAAGATTCTCATTCAGAAAATACACACAACTCAACGAGAGGTGCGAGATCAAAAGCATTTAAAAATCTCTTTAATAATACGTTTTCCTGCTCTACCATCACCAAAGGGATTTGTCCAAACTCGATGCTGTTCTAACTTCTCCCTAACACAATTTAGAATTACATCTGAAGTAGCCCCGGCTAGAACATTCGCCCCGACCTCGACCGTCTCAGGCCGTTCGGTGTTATCTCTGAGGGTAACACAGGGTACGCCAAGAATGCAGGACTCCTCCTGCAGACCCCCCGAGTCGGTCAACACCAGACGAGCGTTTGCCTCAAGTTGCAGGAAATCTAGGTAGCCAAGTGGTTTTGTTATGCAAATTCCATCTAGGGAGAGGCCGAAAGCCTGGACCATCTTTGCTGTCCTGGGGTGCATCGGGAAGACGATGGGCAGAGAGAACTCATTCCGGATGGCCTCAAGACCCTGAAGAATCCCTTCCAACCGCTGCTTGTTGTCCACATTCTCTGCCCGGTGAGCGGTGACGAGGAAGAAACCTTTTGCAGTAAGGCCGAGTTGTTGAAGGAGATCACCTTTTCTCTGGGCTATTGCAAGGTTCTGCTCCACCGCATCCACAACAGTGTTCCCGGTGACGAAGATCTTCTCTTCGAGGATCCCCTCTCCGATGAGATTCTTCTTTGCAGTCTCGGTCGGTGGGAAGAGCATATCTGAGATGTGATCCGCAACAATCCGGTTGATTTCTTCCGGCATTCGCCTGTCAAAACTCCGGAGACCTGCCTCCACATGACCAACCTTGATGTGAAGTTTCGACGCGGCGAGGGCACCCGCAAGGACCGTGTTCGTATCCCCCTGGACGAGGACGACCCCGGGTTTCTTCTCAAGCAGGACCTTCTCGATACCGGTCATTATCTTCCCGGTCTGCTCGGCATGGGTGCCTGAGCCGACATCGAGGTTGTACTCTGGTTGAGGGAGTTCGAGGTCCTCAAAGAAGGTCCGATCCATCTCGTAGGAATAGTGCTGACCGGTGTGGAGTGTGAAGTAGTCTTCACCCAGGGCTTCACAAGCCCGGATGATCGGGGACATTTTGATGATTTCTGGGCGTGTGCCGAGGATAATTGCGATCATAGATAATCTACCATCATGTAAAGAAACAATATCATTTGTACTCAGAATCTATACCAAATATCTCAGTTCATATCATCTAAGATCTTCGCTAACTTTTCTCCTTGTTTTTCCCAGCTATAGTCATACACCAGATTTAATGCATTATTTCCAAGCCGATTCCTCAAATTTGCGTCATCTAGTAACAGATGGACATTTTCAACAAACTGATCAATATCGGAAGGATCAGAGACCAGAGCAGCATCATTTTCCTTAAAGACATAACTCAGTTCACTTACATCCGATAGAACAATTGGCTTGCCAAGCGCAGCATAATTTAGTATCTTTATCGGTGAGGCCAACCTTGTAGTCATCGTATTACTTATCGACTCGAAGGTCAGGAGAGAACTCTGCATTATACGGAGTGCCTCGTCATGTGTCACCCACCCACGTATCACTACGTTCTCAAGGTTATGGTTTTTAATTTTGACTTTTAATTCGTCTTCAGCAACACCCCCACCAACAAGATGAATTTTTACGTCAGTTTCTTGAAGAGACTCGGCTAGTGCAACTATCGCATCTATATCGAGATGAACAAACAGAGAACCTACTCTCGAGATAACATTCGGATCTACCCTACTTTGTGAGATACTTTCGCTAATTTTTGATGCAAAAAAGCCACTAGGTATAACCTCAACCCTGTCTTCCGGGACATCCCACTCGCCAATGATGAATTTTTTCATGGGTTCTGAAACCACAATGATCTTTGATGCATTCTTCACGGCACGCCCTTCAATATTATAAATACAGCGTTGTATATACTTGGAAAATGGAAGATTCAGATACAGAGGATCAGTATAGCAGAGATCATGCATATCCAGTATAAAGTCATAGCATCCCAGTATAGAGGCAAATCCGGCAAGGGTGCTATGTTCAATCTGCAATAATGCATTTGTATTGTTAGCTATTTTTTTTGCTTTAAGAGAGAGTTCAGTAGCCCTTGTAATTTGATTTGTTACTCCTCTTTCCATAGAGTTTATGGTATGAACATATACCCCATCCACATCATCTGGGAGGGTATCCTTCGGCTTTGGAACAACCAGATGAACATCATAATCCGCATTCACCAGTCCGTTAACAAACGCAATCACTCGATCAGTAGCACCATTTGGGATACTCAAGTCAGAGCCATGAACGATACAGACTGTAGATCTACCCACAAATTTCACCTCTGACTCGCAGCATACCCCAGGAACATCTTTGCCGAAAACCAGAGCCTCTTCACTTCGGCTACAGAGTTCTTCCTGAGAACCTGCCTCATCGCAAGCGGAACATAACTTGGAGAAAGGTAATAATTTTTTAGTAAAGAATTTACTTCTTTCACCATTTCTTCGTGAGTTAATTTCGTATACGAAATTATTGCCTTTTGATGACCATTTTCATCCAAATACTCATTTGGATCATTTGTTAAGAGACAGTTATTATTTTTACAATATTCATAAAATTCTGTTCCTGGAAAAGGAGAAGCTACTGCAACTTGAAGGACTTCTGGTTTGGTTTCTTTTATCAAATCTTTTGTCATTCTAATAGTGTCTTTGGTTTCACCAGGCAAACCGAATATAATATCCCCATGAACAAGTAAATTAACCTTTTTAGCATTTTTGGCAAACTCTTTTATTTGATCAACTGTGATTCCCTTTTTAACATTTTTTAATATTTCATCACTTCCAGATTCATAACCCGCAATTAACAATCGACAATTTGCTTTTTTCATTGCCTTCATTGTTTCAAGATCTAAAGAATCCACTCTTGCATTGCAGGCCCATGCTGTTTTTAGATCTCTCTCTTTATAACCCTTACAAAATTCAAGAACTCTGCTTTTACTTAAAGTAAAGGTATCGTCTTCAAAGAATATCTCTTTTACAGAAAGGTTATTTTCGATCCATTCAACTTCATCCAGAAGGTTTGAAACTGATCGATACCTGTATTTTCTTCCCATTAATGTTTGAGGCCATGAACAAAAAGTACATCTGTTTGGACAGCCTCTTCCTGTAAAAATCTGAACTTCAGGATACAGAGACTGACCTAAGAAGTAGTCATTAATGTGTAAGTGTTTCTTATATACCTTAGAAACAAATGGGATTTTATCGAGATCATCAGAAGTTGAAAAAGCTCTGTCTGGATTATGAATAACTTTACCGGCCTGCTTAAATGATACGCCTTTAATGTCTTTTAACCAGTTATTTCTAGTTCCAAATTTCTCAGCAACTTCCTTTAATGTAAAGTCATATTCCCATCTTGCTACAATATCAATTCCGTTACTTTCGAGAATTTTTTCTGAAAATTGAGATGCAGGTGGCCCAACAAGTACGACCTTAATTTCTTTGAAACTATTTTTTATTGATTCTGCAACACTTATATCATTGTTTAAGCTGGGGAAACTGCTGTCAATAACTAGCAATTCTGGCTTGAATATTCCAATATCCTTGATAACATCCTCTTTATCCCAGTTCCATGCAGGAGCATCTACGAGTCTAACTTCGTGATTATCTTCAAGAACAGCTGTTGCATAAGATAACCATATTGGATAATAAAGGGTACCTCCTCTACCAGTATCCTGCCATCGAGCACCCCTTCCAAAATGAGGATAATAAGGGGGATTTAACAAATAAATCTTCATTCAGACACTCCAATCATTTTTACAACTCCTCTCCAAGACACTCCAATCATTTTTATAACTCCTCTCCAAAAACCAAGGGTATAAGATAAATGTTCCAGGATGAATATTATGGGGACCGAAAGCAAATAAGATATTTTTTGATGCTTAAAGAAAATCATAATATCAAAGATTAATAAAATTGAGACATAAAGAGCTACCATGAAAAAAAACGCAGAAAAAGATACAAACATAAGTACAAAGGTTATTAAAGCAAGTATCGGAGGAACTATCTGTATATCAAACAATTTATTTATCGCTCTTCCCTTGCCAAACAAGAAGATTCTTCTTGAAAACTCTTTTAACCCTCTCTCCTGATGATGGTAGATCTTTGCTTCTGGAGTATAAAGGATCTCACCAATACTGAGTAAACGTTTGTTTAACTCCGTGTCTTCGTTAAAGGCAAGATTGGGATTAAAATTTCCTATTCTAACTAGATCGCTTCTTCTGTACGAGCTATTACAACCACTAATACTTCTTACATACTTTTTATGATCGAAGACTCTGTCCTGAACCGAATTTGCGCTTCCAAGGAAAGAATCTAGTGCTAAAGCGATTGACTTTTCCCAGATCCCATCACCAATATTAATAATAGCTCCACCAACACCGACAATATTATCGTTATAAAATTCTTTGATCAAAGCTTCAAGCCAGTCTTTTTCAGGAATGCAGTCAGAATCTGTAAATGCAACATAATGCCCTTTTGCGTGATTAACCCCAACTTTACGAGCTCCCCCCACAGTTTTATAATCTTCATAAACTACTTTTACGGAAAAATTTTTGGCTACTTCTACCGTTCGATCTGTTGAATGACCATCAACAACAATAACTTCTAACGGGGTAATAGTTTGATTAAAAATAGATTTGAGGCAATTACCAATATTTTTTTCGCCGTTTTTAACAGGAATTATAACTGAAATATCACCAGTCATAAAATAACCTCCGTCAATTTAGTTTATCTGTATTTAATTTGGTAAATCATCTTAGAAATCGCATGCAATATAATCCCGGTAAAAACCATGAACATCCCAATTATGGAGAACAACATCATCAAAAAAGTTGGCCCGAAAGGCAAACTTCCACCATAATAAAAATAATTCTGTAAAAATTTCAACCCCATAAACACCCCTACTGCGCCCAAAAATATTCCAGGAGCAGTAAAGTAATATAAAGGTCTCCTGTATTCCATATCCCTTAAAAGTCGCAGCAGAACCCTGGGCCCATGTATAAACGGATTTTGACTGGAACAGTCTTCCAAATCGTACCTGCAGTGGATTTCCACTTCGGTATGCTTCAGGCGATGGTCCCGGGCCTGAAGAAGGATTTCAGAGCCTGCGGACATACCGGCACCGTTTAAACTTATGTTTTCAATGGCTTTTTTGCTGTAGGCACGGAAGCCGCTCTGGGAATCGGTGACATTGAGCCCACCTGCCATCATGGTTGCAATGTCAAGGACCTTCATTCCGAATTTACGGTATAGGGGAACGTTTTTGCCGTTTCCGTTTATGAACCTGGAACCTATTACCAGATCGTAGCCCTGCTTCAGAGGTGTTAGAAGTTTAGGAATATCGTTAGGATCGTGCTGGCCGTCAGAATCTATTATGACCATAGCGTTTGCATTGAGTTTGCGAGCGGTTTCAAAACAGTTTTTGAGAGCTGTTCCATAGCCTTTGTTTGTTTCATGGCGAATTACGTAGGCGCCAAGGGATTCGGCAAGCTCGGCGGTGTTGTCTGAGCTGCCGTCATCGACGACAACTATTTTGTCGACGTATTTCTTGCAGCCCATGATTACATTTGCAATTGATTTAGATTCATTATAAGCAGGCATTGCTGCAATTGTTAAGGTCATAATATGCATCTCTGAACTTTGTGGGAGTAGTAATCAAAAAACATAACTAAAAAATGTTCAATCCTCCAGTATAGATGAAAATAATTTAAGAGGCAGGTGGATAAGAGGCAAGTGGAAAGAAAATAGGCATTGAAAGAGAGAAACAAAAATGAAAGAAGTATAAAAGGCGGAAAATGCCAGGTATATAGGGTGAATACGGATGGGTATGAGACAGGATAAAGAAACAGAATATCAATGTAAAGTTTGCTAAGTAAGAAAATGCTTCCTAAAGAGACAGTATCTTCACAAATCTGCAGGGTAGTGTTTACATTATTAGAAACTGAACTCCCGGTGCGCGAGATTTCTTCTTTTGTAACCAGATAAACATTCTTACCCATAAATAGCTCGTTGCTCAATTTGGATAACCCCTGACATATTACGCATACTTAGAGTAGATTGTATACAGATCTGAAACCCTACAGACCTGAAACCCATTTAATTCAATGACAATATAATTGTTTAGTATAACCATTAAGAAGATTATACAATATTAATTTTTTGAGTTAAGATGTGAAAACTATTATATAAATGTAACTAACTTAATTAAGATAGTAATAAAGACTAAGTAATATATATTATTTATTTTCCAATTAGCAAAATTAATATAAAAATGTACAATTTAACTAAAAGCTCGAGAAAATAGGCATAGATATCCAGATATTTAGAAAACTGCTTCTGCAGAATATAAAAAGAAATCAAAAAACTATCTAAGAAACCTGGAAATATTTATGAATAGATTCTATAAGTAACTGCTTTCGGGAATTCTTATAATCCATCCAAGTTTGAAATACTTGCCGCAACTCATGGATAAAGGAGGAAGAGCAAGAGGAAGGACTGAACCAGAAAACTCCTACTTTGAACCTGAGCGTTGGGCGAAGGTTTCAGGCAGGGGTAGCCCACATTTCCAGAACATTGAATTTTTAAAAATTATAATTGTTGGTGAAAATCTCGAACTATAAACAAAACTTTATATAATATTTACAATAAAGCCTGTAGAATATCAAGCGGGTCTGTACAAAAAGATCGACCTTGGCCCTGAGTAAAAAGGAGTGGTTTTCATGAAAAGAAGGGATTTTCATAAAAAACGAAAAGAGCTGAATTTTCTGATAATTATTTCAGTTCTAAGTCTGATTTTACTGGCAGCTTCTCCTGCGCATGGCAGTAATCTAAACTATCCTTCTTTTTCAAAGATAGGGCCTGTTCTTGAGCCAATACCTGCCAGCCCTCTGGAAGAGCCAGGATTTTCCGAACTTGTTTTAATATCTGATGAGGAATCGGGACCTTCCCAAAAAATCCAACAATATATCAATATTATTTATACCCTTATAGGAATTGGAGCAGCAGCTCTGATTCTTCTAATCTATCAATACATGGCTTCACGAGAACAAGAATTGATAGAAAGACCTCCTAAAGAGCTAGGTCCTGCAAAAGAACAATACTTACATCGAATCTGGAAAATCACAGGGCTTGACGAAATAGATCAGGAACATTTTGAGCTTGTGAGAATCAGGCTCTTTACTGCAATCCCTGTTGTATGCATAGCCCTGGCCGAGCTTCTTATCTTTGCAGGTA
>JAQVXR010000256.1 GCA_028709045.1 Desulfitobacteriaceae bacterium
GTCGCTCCCCGCATAGGGGGGCGGCTTGCAATAGCTTGATAGCTGCATTTAGTTGAAATAAAAAAGTATACCCACTCTTTTTAAAGCAGGTGTACTGATTTTTACAGCAATATATTTATTCATATTCTAATAAACCTTGTTTGATTAATTCCAGCGACCCAACGATTTTATATCCATGATTAAATAACCGCAACCTGTGTGCAGGTAATAATCATCTTTGCTTAAATCCAAATTACCTTTGCCATCGTTTTCCGATATGCGGGATATACAAGCTCCTTGCAGGGGGAAGTAGCCAATCAAAAGGGATTTATACTTTTCCAGTAAAGGATACGCAATAAACTCATAAGGATAGGTGACATCTTGCGTTTCTGCCAACCATTCCTTTACTTCCTGTGGGCTCATAAGGGGCGATGCAACATATAGCCGCATTGACCCCTGTATTAAGTCTAGCATGGTTTTAGAATCCACATAATCTACGGATTTTAATGTATTAATAAAAGAGCTTAGAGAGCGTGGATTTTTCACAATTGCCACAGAAGGTTTTTCACCAGTATGCTCTTCTTTTTCTGCAATCTGGAATACAGACTTTATCAAATTAACTTCCAATTCCTTTGATAAAGCTTCAATACTCTTTAAGATACCCTTCGTTCGATACTGGCTTTTTACATAACATTCGGCATATCCTGTGGGAAGATGTAGGTTTTCCCAATCTCTTTCTTCGCTGCGGCTGCAAATAAGATTGTAATCCTTCTCCATTAAAACATAAGCGCTTAAACCTATTCTTGCATGCCGAATAATATATGCTACAGCAGGCTGGCCTTCAATCTACCAAAACCATCTGTTCCAACGCCATCCCAATAATCTTATCCGCATAATCCGCCATAAATAGCGGAATATTCAGTAGGTCATCATCCATGCGCAGGTTGTTAAGTGAAAAGCGAATACGAAGCTTTACCTTAGCACCGTATTTTTCCTTGTACTTTTTCAAGCTTCTGCTTTCTACATTACTCTCTGATTTAACCTCTACAGGTAAAATGTCGTTTTCCCTTTGAATAAGAAAGCCAATCTCATACCTTGGATTGTCCATCGTCCAATAACGCAGCATTGCTTCAAACTGGTTCTGCAATGCTTGCAGAACATAGTTTTCACTTAAAGCACCTTTAAACTCTACAAACAGTCTGTTACCCTCACCAAAGGCTGAAGGTGCCAAGAGAGACAACCTTCGCAACAGTCCTACATCTGCCATATACAGCTTAAAGGCAGATAAATCATCGTAAGCTGAAATTGGCAGTCCCGGTGCACTGCTCCGATATATTTTATTAGTCAGGTTAGCATCACAAAGCCATTGCAAGGCATCCTCGTATTCTCTTGCCCTAGCACCTTCCTTAACGACTTTATATATAAACTTTTTGTTTTCCCTTGCAAGTTGAGAAGGTATGGACTTCCAGACTAGTGATATCTTTGGGAAATCCTTAGGATCAGGGTGCTTGGCAAAATCCCTTTCATATGCTCCTAAAATATTTGACAGCACCTGCTGCATAAGCTCAACATCTTGATCCTGTGTCCAAGATCGAACAGATTCTGGCATACCGCCTGTTACAAAATACATTTTAAGCTTTTCGTATAATGGATTAAAAAAAGCCTCTGGGATTGGCTCAATACTTTCTATGCTGCCCATGTAATTAGCAAGGTTACCGTCACCATTGGCCATTAAAAATTCAGTAAAGGTCATAGGCATAATTTCCAAAAAGTCCACTTTGCCAACCGGAAAGGAAGCTGGCTTGGACAATGCTATACCCAATAGAGAGCCTGCACAGGCTACATGATAATGTGGTGTATTTTCACAAAAATATTTTAGTGTATTAAGGGCGTTTGGACACTCCTGTATCTCATCAAAAACAATAAGCGTATCTTCTGGCGTATCTATGCTGATGATTTCACCACTGGCCATAATCAGATTTTGAAGAATACGATTCACATCCTTAGTACTTTCAAAAAACTGCTTGTATTCGGGATGCTCATCAAGGTTAAAATATGCAAGATTTTTATAATAATGCCTGGCAAATTCTTTCAAGAGCCAAGTCTTACCAACCTGGCGCACCCCTTTTAAAATAAGGGGTTTTCTATATTTGGAGTTTTTCCAGTCCAGCAGTTTTTGCATAACCAGTCTTTCCATACTACCACCTCCAAAATATCACATTATTATTCATTATTTGTGTTTGATAATCACATTATTATATAATGTATAACCATATTTCTAAGATTAGTCAACTCCATCACATATTTATTAAAACCTGCCCTCAATTAACAAGGGCAGGTTATTTAATGAAAATACACTTTTTCCTTATTGTTTCAGCCTTTAAGCCGCATATTCAAACACCCAATGTAACCGACACCGATTATTAACACTGTATGGACAGTTGATTTTGAAACCCGGAACTTCTTTGCGGTAGCCCGTACAGTTGCATTGGTTTCCAAAATGTAGCGTGACGACTCAATGACACGTTCTTCTATGTAATCCTTCAATTTGTTATGCGCCCTTTATTTCATTGACATATCCTCCGGCGGTAGAATCATCTCGTCAAAACATGTATATGTGAAAAGTGGCAAATATATGATTATTCTAAAGGTGGGATTACATCAAACCGCCAACAGTTTACCCATGAAGAGAATAGTTCCGGTGATATCATCTGCTATTATAAACAGGAAAGGCCGATCTGCAATAAAGGCAGTAGGTTCTAAGACTGCCGCAGTTTCTTTTACTTCCACAACTGTAGCCGCTGCTGCTTCACTGCCTTCTTCATTTACTTCAATTACTGCTTTGTGTAGGACCCTGCTGATGAAAATTTCATCTCTAATGCCTGAAAAATCAGCTTGTTCGTCAAAGGCCTCTTCCATACCGAGGGATTGAAGGCTGTCATTTAATGTTTTAATACCGTATTCAAGTTTGAATTTTGGTATTTCAACCAATACATCTTCTATCTCCGTAATTTGGTCCTGAACGGTTTCCCAGGTTTTTATATCCATATCATCGATAAACGTATTAATATTGATTTCTTCATCAGGAAG
>JAQVXR010000058.1 GCA_028709045.1 Desulfitobacteriaceae bacterium
AGTCCCTCAAGAAAATGGGATATACTGATGAGCAGGTTATTACCACCCTGGAAATGAGGATGAAGTGCGGTATCGGTAAGTGCGGCAGGTGCAATATTGGATCTCATTTCATTTGCTTGGATGGGCCCGTCTTTACTCAGGCGGAACTTAATGAATTGCCTAATGAATTCTAAAAAAGCAATGTTTTGTGATGACCTCGGTTTTTGCCGGGGTCTTTTTTCTACATGAAGGAATTACCGGGGATAGCTGAAATGCTGTATATTCTTTCCCCCGGGTAGAATAATATATCCTGGGCAATATTGTCCGATAAAGAAGGGTTTTAAATGTTTACGCAGAAAATGTGAAAGGACAAAAGTGACTGGGGGGGATAGCTTTGTGAGCATACATGACAGGGCTTACGAGTTAGCCAAGACAATTCAGCAAAGTGAAGAGTATCAAAAATATTTAGAGGCCAAAGAAAAATTAAGTAAAGATGAGAAAAATGCCGGTATGCTCCAAGAATTTCGCCGCCAGCAGGTAGAAATTCAAATTGCTGAAATGCAGGGGGAAGATATTGACCTTAATTTGGAACAGTTAGAAAAGGTTTACCAAATATTAAGCTTAAACCCTCTCATTAATGAGTTTTTGACTGCGGAATATCGTTTTGCCAGAATAATTGCAGATATTCAAAAAATTTTGGGGGAGGCATTGGACCTTTGGATCGACATTGATTATACCAAAAAAAATATGAATTAAAATGTTGGGATACAAGGTGATACAAAAATTTTTTGAGGTATTAAATATTAATTCTTGAAGGTGTTTAAGCGTGAAGAAAAAATTCCGCATGACAAAACAGCGGCAAATGATATTAAGTATTATTAGAAATACCGACTGCCACCCTACCGCTGATTGGGTATATCAAGAAGCGCGGAAGGAAATACCCGGGATCAGTCTGGGAACAGTTTATCGCAATCTTCAATTACTGGTAAAAGAGCAAGAAATTTTGGAATTAACAAGCAGTGGAAAGTTTAGCAGATTTGATGGAAATATAGATCCGCATTATCATTTTATTTGTACCGGTTGTGGTGGGGTTAAGGATATGAAAATGAAAGCATTAAACATCCTAAATGAAGAAGTGCAGGCGGCCGCTCCGGGAAAGATTGAAGGGCACAGATTAGAGTTTTTGGGGATGTGTAATGATTGTCTAAATCAAGGTTGTCAAGGTAACAATAATTAACACTGGGGCCACCGGTGTTAATTTAATTTGGTGAGATGAACCGGATTGTATTTTACTCTCTATCTGAAGAAAATCGAAAGGATGAAATTATGGATTTTACATTAGAGCAGTTGTCAGAAAAATTTAAAGAAGAAAACTACATCTGTGGTGAAGAAATTTTAGTTCCTGTGTATTTGGCTCTGCAGTTAAAAAAACCTTTATTGATAGCGGGAGCGCCTGGGGTAGGAAAAACGGAAATCGCAAAAGTACTGAGCAAAGTATTAAAGACTGAATTAATTAGGCTGCAGTGTTATGAAGGTTTAGATGAAAACAAAGCACTTTACGAATGGAATTACCAAAAACAGCTTCTTTATATTCAGGCGAATAAGGACCATGACAGTGCAGTAGATATTTTTTCCAGGGAATACATTTTAGAGCGGCCTTTGTTAAAAGCAATCCGGGCACCGAAACGGGTTGTTCTTTTAGTGGATGAAATAGACAAGACCGATGCGGAGTTTGAGGCCTTTCTTTTTGAAATCCTTTCAGATTTCCAAGTATCTGTGCCGGAATTCGGCACGATTAAAGCAAATGAAATCCCTGTAGTTGTTTTGACCAGCAATGGGGAAAGGGATTTGTCCGACGGACTAAAACGTAGGTGTATCTTCCTTCATATTGGCTTTCCTTCTATTGAAAAGGAGGTAGAGATAATTAGGAGAAAGGCATCTGCATTAGGCGGAGAGTTGACTTGGCAATTGGCAAGAAGTGTTGCTTACCTGCGCAATGAAATTGGTTTAAGAAAAAAACCGTCCATTTCCGAAACGCTGGATTGGGCGCAGGCTCTTTTGGCTTTTAATGCAGATCGCATGACAGAACACTTAATTGAAAGAACGATGAATGTTCTTCTGAAGGATCAGGAGGATATTGAAACATTTATTAATAAAGGCGGGGCAGGGGAAATGTTAAAGCGGGTAAAAGGCCGTGGGAAGGTGGAGCGTGATTAATTATCTGGAAGATCACGTAGCCCGTTTTGCCCAGGTGCTCCGTAGTTTCGGACTTCCTGTAGGCACTTCGGAGATGCTTGATGCCTTAGAGGCGCTAAAGTATATTGAGCTAATGGACAAAAGTCAATTCCGCGCTGCTTTAAAGGCCACTCTTGTCAAAGATCCTGTGCATGATGCTTTTTTTGAGAATGCTTTTAGCGCTTATTTTGTTGACCCTGATGTCAGAAAGGAACAAGTCCAAGGTCATCAGGATCATTTAGCTGCCCGGGAAGAGGTAAAAAAAGAATTGGAGTTCCAAGATACTGCCCTGGATTTAAACGAACGATATTTAGATATGTATCTGCAACTTCCGGACATGGAGCAAAAAAGGGTGAAGGACTTTGTATCCCGAACTTCTGAAGGGAAAAATGTTACTTCTTCATTTAAGCCGATTTTAGAAAAGGTCATTAAAGGTGCCTTGGACTACCAAAAGGAACGAAGAAAAGAACTCCGACTTGTCCCGGTGGAACCGGTTGGAGAAGAAGAAATAGATGCTGTCCTGCATCAAATAACGGTAGGAAATAAAGAAAAAGATTTGCTCTACCGCAATATGGAATATATTGATGAAAGTGAGTATCAAGAAGCGCGGGTATTGATTCGCAAATTGACCAGACGTCTCGCAAGCGGAATCAGCCGGCGTTATCAGCACAGTTCAAAAATAAAAAGGGTTGATTTGAGACGTTCCATTAGAGCGGGAATTAGGTATGGTGGAACTCTTATGGATTTGAAATACAAGCAAAAGAAAATGCAAAAGCCGGAGATTGTTATTTTGTGTGATATTTCCGGCTCTATGTTAAAATATTCTCAGTTTACTCTCCTGTTCATGCAGGCGCTTTCGGAAAGCTTACCACGGATAAATGCTTTTGTATTTGCTGATAATTTGGAGAAGATAGATTTTATGGGGTTTTCCGTTGAGCAGATGACGCAAAGCCAAATTTGGGGTGAAGGAACCAATATTAATACAGCTTTGAAAAATCTTATGGGAAATCATTATCAGGTATTAAGGAAAGTAAGCGTTTTGATAGTGTTAAGTGATACCAAATCTCTGCAAGGGGAAGAAGCGGCAAAAAAATTAAAAGAAATAAAAAGAAGGGTAAAAGAAATAGTCTGGTTGAATCCTCTTCCTAAAGCGGATTGGTCCAGGTATCCCACTGTTTCTCTTTTTCAGAAGTATTGTTCTATGCGGGAATGCAGTTCTCTTGCCCAATTATCCAAGGTATTAACTAAACATTTTATTTAAATAACAAATTCGAGGGGGATCAATATGCCGAAATATACCTTTCGCTGCAAAGAATGCGCAGCCGAGTATACCATAAGTATCTCCTGGGAGGACAAAGATAAAGCTCAATGTCCCAAATGTGGCAGTATGGATAAAGTAAAGATTTTTAAATCGGTTGGAATTATTTCAGGCTCTTCCGGCTGCCCGACATATAAGGAGACCGGGACCTGTCCGACCGGGAGTTTTAGCTGAGGCATGCAGCATTAATTTATGGCGCGTGCCGCTATATAGTTACCAGTTCTATAGGTCGGGCGTTGTTAAAATTTATTTATTGACAGGGTTAAGCATATTCTATATTATTGATATGTATTGGGGCTAATTTTTGGAGGTGGAATACCCATGGTAATGCAGAAAATACGGCGAAGCAAAAAAACTATGCGTGTGCCGTTAATCATTATGACGATTGTATTGGCAGTTGGGCTGGTAGGGTCCTTTGCTATTTGGAGCGCACCCAATGTTAATCCAGCAGGCCAGCAGGCGCAGGCAGCGCCGGAAGAACAAATTGAAAACTTACAGTTGAGCATTGATTCTTGGGAAGAATCTCTGAAAGAAAATCCAAAAGATTTTGGATTACTAAATAGCCTTGCTGATATTAGATATGATCAAGCAGAGTTATACATGCAGATCGGTAACAGGGAAAAAGGCAAAGAAGTGTTTACCAAAAGCTTAGATAATTATTTAGTTGCTTTGGATAATGTCCCTGAGGAACTAAATGAAAAAGGAAAAGCAAACATTATGTTAAAAGCCGCCGGCGCCGCCTGGTATGCTGGTCAGGAAAGTACCGCTGATAGCTTTTATCAAGAAGCTATTAAGCTAGTTCCTGATGATTGGGCTACTCGAAATAATTATGCAATTTACCTTGCCTTGTTTAAACAGGACTTTGCTAAAGCTAAGACGGAATTGGAGAGTTTTAAATCCGGACTCTCGGCTGACGACCCGACAATTGGTGAGGTAGACCAAATGATAACGGCTCTGGAGGAAATTGAGAAAGCTGCCACGGAACCTGCAGAAACTGAATCGGAAGCAGGGAGCGAAAACGAAAAATCCGAAGACCAAACCGAAGACCAAAATAAAAATTAAAAGATAGAAGCCTTGGCTATTTGCCAGGGCTTTTTAAATGGATAGAAAAGGATTATAGGTTTTTATAAACTAAAGATGATTAGTCATCCGCAGTTTCCTCATGTTCTTTCAGAATGTCTGATTCTCTCTCCCGCATTTTTGCCGCTAAGTTGGGTTTAAAAGCCGGCTTCTTTTTGAGAGCAATAATTATTCCCATTGCTAAAATAAGCAAAATGCCCATGATAAAAAACATGGCAATATTACCGGATGTCATTTTGCACCACCTCGCATCTAATTGATTTTTAAAGCGTTTTCCGGGGCTTTTTATAGGTTAGGAAGGTAACTAAAGCTTCTCATAATTTCTACGCATTGTAAAAAGCATAATGTTAGAAATTATGGCGTTGCCTGCGTCAGAAAATTTCGCGTAAGCCAAGTTTTCTTTATTTTTCCCTGCAGACTTACCTATCGATTCTGAAAAAAATAAAAAGATTTCAAAAATATATTTAACTTTTTTCCATGGGTGGCAGGGAAATCAAGAGTGGGTAGCGAATAAGTGGAGGGAAGTGGGGTAAAGTGGAGTAAAATTAAATTTGAGTGGGGCCAATTACCATGTTCATGGGAGAATATCAACACGCAATAGATCCAAAAGGACGATTGATTGTTCCGGTAAAATTCCGGGAAGGCCTGGGGGATACTTTTGTTGTTACGAAGGGTTTGGATAATTGTTTATTTGTTTATCCCATGAATGAGTGGAAGAACTTAGAGGCAAAATTAAAAGCGTTACCTTTTACAAAAGCCGATGCCCGTGCTTTTGTCAGGTTTTTCTTTTCCGGCGCCACAGAATGTGAATTGGATAAACAGGGAAGAATACTACTCCCTGTAAACTTGCGGGAATATGCCCAGATGGAAAGAGATGTCGTAGTAATTGGTGTTTCTTCCCGTGTTGAAATTTGGAGCAAGGAACGCTGGGATAATTACAGTATCCAAGCTGAAAAAGATTATGCAAATATTGCAGAGAAGATCGTAGATTTTGACTTAGCATAGAAAATATACCGTTTGGAAGGTGGCAGAAGAGTGGAGTTCTCTCATGTCCCGGTCTTGTTAAATGAATGTATGGACATGCTTAATTTGAATAGCAGCGGTTTGTATGTGGATTGTACGATGGGTGGGGCAGGGCATTCCGTGTCCATTCTGGAAAGGACCTCCCCAACAGGTAAACTGATAGCGGTTGATCAGGATGAAGATGCCATTAGAGCCGGAAGAGAGAAGCTTGGCGGTTTTAGTGACAGAGTAAAAATCATTCATGATAATTTCAGCAACATAAAAAGAATTTTAGAGAGGTTAAATATTTCCGAGGTTGATGGTTTTTTATTTGACGTCGGGGTTTCCTCTTACCAATTGGAAAATGCGGAAAGGGGATTTTCTTACCAGGAAGATGCTCCCTTGGATATGCGCATGGGTACATGGGCAGGGGCGCGTACAGCGGCAGATCTCCTTAATTCGGAAGGCGAAAAAGAAATTGCCGACATTATTTTTCGGTACGGTGAAGAACGTTGGGCTAAGCGCATCGCCCAGTTTATTATAAATTTCCGGGAGAGAAAAAAAATAGAGACCACCGGAGAACTGGTGGAAATTATTAAAGCAGCTATTCCGGCAGGAGCAAGAAAATCAGGCCCTCACCCGGCGAAAAGAACTTTTCAGGCTTTACGCATTGCCATTAATCATGAATTAGAAGTATTGGAGTCAGCAGTAACTGACGCTGCTTTTTTTTTAAAACCTGGTGGAAGAATTTGTATTATCACCTTTCATTCTTTGGAAGACAGGATAGTGAAACACCAATATCAACTGCTGGCTAAAGGATGTACCTGTCCCCCAGCTTTTCCGATATGTAAATGCGGCAAAAAACCGGTTCTTAAAATTTTGACACGTAAGCCAATTATCCCCACTGATATGGAGATAAACCAAAACCCAAGGGCGCGCAGTGCTAAACTGCGTGTGGCGGAAAAAGTTCTAAACAACCTGGAGGTGGAATAATATTGTCAGTAGCAAGGAAGCTTTCCCAGGAAAATCAATATCAGCAATATGATGCCAATCATCAGAACAGTTTTAGGCCAAAACAAAGGGCAAAGAAAAGTGCTGCCGGAGAAAAATTGGCGATAACCGGTTGCGTTATCTTGGCGCTAATAGTTGGCATATTGTTTACTGCTACACAAGCTATGGTCACCGAACGATCCGCCAAAATTATCCAGGTTAAATCAGAGATATCTGACTTGCAAAATGCTAATGAAAGACTAAAATTAGAAATAGCGAAATTGAAGTCTTTGGATCGAATCGAAATGATTGCGCGGACAGAACTGGGTATGGTTCAACCGGAACTGTCGAGTATCCAGTACATAGCTTTTGAGGACCGGCAGGGGAAAAATCCGGTAGTGGCTTTTTCTCCGATTGAAGAAGATAATAACGAAAAAGTTGAAGTAAAGAATGGGAAAGTCGAAGTAAAGAACGGGGAAAAGATGAATCCTGCCCTGCAGGCAGTTAGTCGGATGGTGACAAATTATGTGTTTGGAGTAAGGAATGTGGAAGCATCTGAGCTTTAAACCATATCGGATTAGCAATTGCCGTTTATCTTTTGGGCAAATATTTCCCCTGAGGAGTGAGGGGCGCTGTGCAAGTTACCACAGTAACGATGAGACGAAGGATAGCCGTGCTCTTTTTCGGAGCTGTAGCTGTCTTCTTTCTTTTATTTATCCGTTTAGGATACCTGATGTTTGTTGAGGGGAGCGAACTCCGGTTAAAAGCGGAGCAATTAAGAATGCGGGAAGTTCCCGTAGCAGCAAAACGAGGAATTATTTATGATCGCAATATGAAAAAGCTTGCTGTCAGCATTAGTGCCGATTCGGTTTATGCGCTGCCTCCTGAGGTAAAACATTCAGGGAAAGCAGATGAGATTGCCAAAAAGCTGGCACCTATTTTGGAAATATCGGAGGACAAACTAAAAGAAAAAATAACGGCTGATCGTTCTTTTGAGTGGGTGAAACGCAAACTTGATTTTGAAAAGGCTCAACAGATAAGGGATTTGGAGTTGCCGGGCATAAAAATAGTAGAAGAGTCACAACGTTTTTATCCCAAAGATCAGTTGGCCTGTCATATTTTAGGGTTTGCCGGTCTTGATAATCAAGGACTGGAAGGGATTGAAGTGACCCGGGATGCGGATTTAAAAGGGATTCCGGGAGAAATTGTGATTGAATACGATGCTCGGGGGAGAGAACTTCCTCAAGCTATCCATAAATTCAACTCACCGGTAGATGGCAATAGTTTGGTGTTGACAATCGACGAAACTATCCAATATTTTGCCGAACGAGAACTGGATAAAGTAATGGCCAGCCCGTCAAAGCCAAAGAACGCCACGATCATTGTGATGCGCCCTAAGACCGGAGAAATATTGGCTCTTGCCAGCCGTCCCGGCTATGATCCCAATAATTATGGTTCTTTTGCATCGCAGAATTGGAGGAATATTGCTGTTTCCAATTCTTATGAACCGGGTTCCACCTTTAAAATCGTTACCATGTCTGCTGCTTTGGAGGAAGATGTTGTTGATCCTGATGACAGATTTTATGATCCCGGATATGTGGTGGTAGGTGATCGGAGAATTAAATGCTGGCGTTCATATCAACCTCATGGTAGCCAATCTTTTCGGGAAGTAGTGCAGAATTCCTGCAACCCGGGTTTTGTGGAAGTGGGAATGAAATTGGAAGAAAAAGAAAAAGGACTTTTTTATAAATATATTAATGCTTTTGGGTTTGGAACGAAAACTGGGCTTGGACTTCCCGGCGAAGCATCCGGACTGATGATTAAAGAAAAAAACTTAAAACCGATTAATATTGCGACCATCTCTATTGGTCAATCCATTTCTGTCACCCCTCTCCAGATTTTAACTGCCGCTTGTGCCGTTTCTAACGGAGGGGTGCTCATGGAACCTCAGATTGTTAAAGAAGTCATTGACAGTAATGATAATGTTATTCAAGATTTTACGCCAAAATCTGTGCGCAGGGTGATTTCTCAGGAAACGGCAAATTTGACATGTGATATCTTAGAAAGTGTTGTCGCCGAAGGTACAGGTAGAAATGCATATATTGAAGGATACCGGGTCGGAGGTAAGACGGGGACAGCTCAGAAAGCGGGGCCAGGTGGTTATATGCAGGGGAAATATGTTGCTTCATTTATCGGCATAGCTCCTGTTAATGACCCCCAAATTGCTGCGTTGGTGGTTATTGATGAACCCCAGGGGTACCCATATTATGGAGGTACACTGGCTGCGCCGATATTTAAGGCTGTGGTAGAAGATTCTCTGCGTTATTTGGGGGTTCCGTCTCAGTATGCTGAAGGTGAGAAAGAGGAAACAGCTCCTCAGGCAGTTAAAAAAACGGTGACAGTTCCTGAAGTAATCAATCTTTCTTTTGAGGAAGCGAAAAAGGTCCTTACATTGGAAGGCTTGAAGGCGGAAATCAAAGGTGAAGGACCGATCGTAACTCAACAAACACCGGGCGGAATGGCAAAGGTAGAAGCCGGCAGCACTGTCTTACTAAGAATGGGGAACAATGACGCATCACCTGCCCCGGGATATGTAACTGTTCCGGATCTAACCGGTAAGCGGATTAGGGAGGTAGCCGAACTATTAGGGATCATGAATTTAAAACTTAATTCCGTTGGCCACGGCAGGGTAATAGAACAAGAACCTATTCCTGGATCCAAAATTAAGGCCGGAGAGACTGTGACCGTAACGTTTTCAGATGAGGAAATAACTGAGGAGACTATGGGGCCTTAAGCTTTCAAATACAGGAGTTGGTACCTTCGCAACTCCTGTTTTGTTATACTATCAAAAAGTATAAGTAAAAAATGTTGATATTAAGTGTTAACTAAGCTTCCCCTAAAGACTGGAATTTCTACGCATTGTAAAAAGCACAGTGCTAGAAATTCTGGTGCGCCTGCGTTAAAGACTTGGCGCAAATCAAGATTTCTTTATGATTATGCTGCCGGGAACAAATCAGGCAAAATTACGTCTTCTCTACCAGGTCTATAATGATTTTATGAGACTGCTTGTATGCAAGAGATTTTACTTGGAATACTATATATGGAATATTTTGGAGGTAAAAAGATGCGGCTTTCAGAAATTACTGCTTTTTTAGGGGTTCAAGTTCAAGGAGACTTAAATAAAATGATTACCGGGATTCAGTATGATTCCCGAAAAATCAAACCGGGTAATATTTTTGTCTGTATTAAAGGACTAAAAGGCGATGGGCATGATTATATTCCGCAAGCTGTAGAAAATGGTGCAGCTGCCCTTTTAGTAGAGCACCCGGTCAGCACAGAGTTTCCGGCAATCCCACAGATTGTGGTTAATGATACGCGTAAAGCCTTGGCGCTTCTCTCTTCTTATTGGTATGGCTTTCCTTCCCGAAAATTGCGCATGATTGGAGTGACGGGAACGAATGGAAAGACTACTACCACACACTTAATCAAGGGGCTCTTGGAAAGAAAAAAACAAAAGGTAGGGTTGATTGGGACAATCCATAATCTTGCCGGAGATGAAGAACTACCTTCCACACATACCACTCCCGAATCACTTGAATTAACAGGGCTTTTGGAGCGGATGGTGGCAATGGAGTCCCAGACAGCAGTAATGGAAGTATCATCCCATGCCTTAAAACAAAACCGGGTTGCCGGGTGTGAATTTGACGTAGGGGTTTTTACTAATCTTACTCAAGACCACTTGGATTATCATCCCACCTGGGAAGATTATTTAAAGAGCAAGCTGAAACTTTTTTCCGCTTTAGGTCAAGGGGAAAAGGGCGGTGCCAAGTATGCAGTGATTAATGCAGATGATCCGGCATCAGATGAGTTTATTAAGGCGGCCAAAGTCCCTGTCTGGACTTATGGAATCAGTGAGAAGGCGATAATCAGGGCGAGTGATGTTAGCATCACTTCCCATGGGACTACATTTTTGTTAAGTACCCCCGAGGAAAAAGCGATGATCACTGTTCCGTTAACGGGAATGTTTAATGTGTCAAATGTTTTAGCAGCAGTATCGGTTGCTCTGAATGAAGGATTAACGATTTCGGAGATAACAGCATTCCTGGCTCAGGCTCCTCAAGTTGCGGGCCGCTTTGAACAGGTGCGGGAGGGACAGCCGTTTTCGGTTATTGTTGATTATGCTCATACCCCCGATGGGTTGGAAAACATCTTATCAACGGCGCGAAAAATTACTTCTAAACGGTTGATCACCGTCTTTGGCTGTGGAGGTGACCGCGATCGGACTAAGCGGCCGATCATGGGGAGGATTTCCGGTCGTTACAGCAACTATTCCATTGTGACATCCGATAATCCCCGTACGGAAGATCCCCAAAAGATTACCGACCAAATTGAGGAGGGTATTTCCCAGGTTACTCAGGATTACAGAGTGGTTTTAGACCGGCGGCAAGCTATTTATGAAGCGATTTCTTTGGCTTTGCCCGGTGATACGATTGTTATTGCCGGTAAAGGGCATGAAACCTATCAACTGGTCAAAGGAGAAGTGCTCCATTTTGACGACCGGGAAGTAGTTCGGGAAGCTTTAAAGGCAGCAGGGTATTCCCAGGGAGATAAGAAATAACGAATTTTGATATAAGCTACAGTCATTTTTTCTTTGCAAGTATCGAAAGATATATTGTGCACTTTGCTTTTTTTAATGTTTGTAATTAAATGTATCAAGGCGGTTACATGATGAAAATAGCAGTACTAAGTATTTTTACGGCATGGATTATCGGGGTTGCTATCGGCCCCCTCTTAATACCTCTTTTAAGGACGCTAAAATTTGGCCAACGGATCAGAAGCGACGGTCCAAAGCGACATTTGCAGAAGGCAGGAACTCCTACTATGGGAGGCATTATTTTCATTCTTACCGCCGTGATTACTGTTTTCATCTGGAGCAAACTTACAGATGAAGTGCTACTGGCGTTGGGAATGGTACTTGGGTTTGGCTTTCTCGGATTTTTAGATGATTTTATTAAAGTAGTCTTAAAACGTCCTCTGGGATTAAAAGCCAGGGAAAAAATGGCCGGACAGATTATTTTATCCGTGTTGTTAACGTATCTGGCGGTAAATGTTTTGGGGCGGGGGACAGATTTGATTGTTCCGCTGACAGGAGTCAAATGGCACTTAGGCGGGCTCTATTATTTGCTGGCAGTGATCCTTGCCGTAGGGACTACCAATGCTGTCAACCTAACTGATGGCTTAGACGGCTTGGCAGGGGGAATTACTTTTTTAGTTTTCTTGGGATATGCAATAATTTGTCTTTTGGCAGTTAAAAATCCGCCGATGTCCGATCTTAATTACCAAGACCTGGCTATTTTTTCTGCGGCTTTGGCCGGCGGGTGTCTGGCATTTTTATTTTTTAATCGTTATCCGGCAAAGGTTTTTATGGGTGACACCGGTTCTCTTGCTCTTGGGGGAGGAATTGCCGCCCTTGCGATACTAACTAAAACAGAGCTTGTTTTACCTGTTTTAGGGGGGGTGTATGTGATTGAGACTCTATCTGTGATGTTGCAAGTTATCAGCTTTCGCTTTACAGGAAAAAGAATTTTTAGGATGAGTCCTCTCCACCACCATTTTGAACTGTTGGGCTGGCGTGAAACGAAAGTAGTGTATATTTTCTGGATTGCTGCGGCCTTGTTTGTCCTGGCCGGATTGATCTTGCTAACCCTATAAATTAATAGGATGCTGTTAATTGCCTATGGAGGTAGTGAAATGTGGAATTTAAGCGGGAAAAGGATTTTAGTAATTGGTGCTGCCCGCAGCGGATTAGCTGCAGCAAAATATTTAAAAGGAAAAAGAGCCGCTGTCACTTTGACTGACGCCAAGCCACGGGAAAAGTTAGGCCGGGAGGTTCTTGATTTAGCAACAGAAGGAATCCGGCTGGTGCTTGGTGCTGAACCGGAAATTATGCCGGGGGCTTATGATTATGCGGTGATCAGCCCGGGGATACCATTGAATATCCCGCTAGCAATAAGAACTAAGGAAACAGGTATCCCTTTGTTAGGGGAACTGGAGATGGCATTTCAAGGGAGTGTTGCTCCCTATATTGGGATTACCGGAACCAATGGCAAGACGACCACTACCGCATTGACCGGACAGATATTTCAAGATGCCGGAAGGCCGGTTTTTGTTGGGGGAAATAT
>JAQVXR010000059.1 GCA_028709045.1 Desulfitobacteriaceae bacterium
GGGGGTCCTGAATGCGCCGACCAATAGAAACAGCACTTCTTTCCGCCGCATCAAGCTTAGGAAACTCCTGGGCAGCCAGTTTGGAAGCAGAGTAGACACTGGCTCCTGCTTCACTCACAATAGTATAGGATAAACCTGGCCGTGCAAATTTTTGGATAAGCTCGGCAATAAACTGCTCTGTTTCCCGGGAGGCAGTCCCGTTTCCAATCACAATCGCCTCTACCTTATATTGTTCGACGACCCGGGCAAATTCTTGTTCCGCTTCCTTAACTTTATTATGAGGCGGTGTGGGATAGACAACGCCAACCTCTCCTAGCTTCCCGGTAGCATCCATTACTGCCCACTTACAGCCTGTCCGGTAGGCAGGGTCAACCCCCAGCACCGTTTTTCCTTTTACAGGGGGCTGGAGGAGGAGGCTGCGCAGATTCCGAGAAAAAATAGTGACAGCATGGTTTTCTGCTTCTTCTTTTAGTTGATGCCTGATCTCCCTTTCGATTGCCGGGGCAATGAGCCTTCGATAGGCATCTGTTAGTGCTTCCCGGACGTAATTTGCGCTAACGCCCTCTTTAAGATATCGCTTATTTAGCCAATTCAGGATGGGCTCTTCATTTACTTCCACACTTACCCGCAAAAACTCCTCCCGCTCTCCCCGGTTTATTGCCAAAACTCGATGGGGAACAATTTTTTCGACAGGTTCCCGGTAATTCTCATAATAAATCCGGTAAACAGAGTCCTTCTCCGGATCCTTTGCCTTTGCCATAAGGTTTCCGTGCCGCCAGGTAAATTCGCGCACCCATTTACGTGTCTCGGCATCTTCCGCCGTCATTTCCGCTACAATGTCCATCGCACCCTGAAGTGCAGCCTCTTCATCAGGTACTTGTTCACCTATGTATTTAATCGCTTCCTCTTCCGGCAATCCTTCCCGCGGAAAGGATAAAAGATAAAGAGCCAAGGGTTCCAGCCCATTATCCCGGGCAATGCCGGCCTTGGTTCTTCTTTTTGGCCGGTATGGAAGATAAAGATCTTCCAGCTCTGTTGGCGTCGCTGCCTTCATAATCTTTTCTTTTAATTCTTCTGTGAGCTTTCCCTGCTCATCTATCAGTCTGATGATTTCCCCTTTGCGTTCCTCCATACCCCGGTGAAATTTCACTCGCTCTTCAATTAAGCGAATCTGATTCTCATCCAGTTCACCTGTTACCTCTTTGCGGTAGCGGGCAATAAAAGGAACGGTGTTTCCTGCATCTAAAAGCTGCATTGTGTTTTTCACTTTCTCCAGGGGAATCCCCGTTTCCTTGGTTACTATCCGAAAAATATCAACTCCCATAATACTAAACCTCCTTATCCATCACTTTAATACTATACTTTTTATGGGATGGATAATCAACTATAGAAAAATGGCTTGCGCCAAGTCTTAATACGCAGGCGTGCCAGAATTTCCAGGCAGTATAAAAAGCCGGGGGATACCCGGCTAATAAGTTAATGAAGGCACCTGACACACTTATTTACTTATTAATATTAATTAAGGGTGGATTGAGTTAGATATTTTCGATATTGGACATTATCACTTCTTCCAATCCGACATTTTCCAAGCCTTCAGGAGTGCCGACATGAGGATAGGGATGTTAATCTTATTCCCGCAAAAATCAGGGCATAATTTTTACTTTCTGATTCTCTTTGAGGTCAAGGCCGGCATCTCTGATGACAATATCTCCTTTCTTCATCCCGTCAAGAATCTCAACCAGGTCGGCATCACTAGCCCCGGTTTTTATTAGGCGGTGTTCTATCTTTCCATCCATCACCGCCATAACTTCTTTTTTATCTCCTTCCACTGTTCGGACAGATTCCCGCGGGATAACCAACACATCGGAAAGAGCAATTGTTTCAATGGCAATCTGAACTTCATACCCTGGTTTCAGGTTCGCCGATTCAGTTAAGGAAATAATTACGGGAACACGTCGTTGAGTAATTCCCAGGGCAGATTGTTTTTCCTCTGCCTGGGGATAGATTTTTTCAACCGTTCCGGAAAGAACCTTATCCCCTAAAACAGGTGCTGTGATCGAAACATTCTGTCCCAGCTTGATTTCACCTAAATCATCGCTTAAAACATCTGCTTTTACTTCCAGTTCTCCGGGAAGGGAGATCGATACCAAAAGGCTTCCAGGCATGACCAACTCTCCCTGTTTTACCGGCAGATTCAAAATGACGCCGACCGCCGGACTTTTTACAGTGAGAAGTTCCTTTTTATCAGAAAGCTGGGTCAGTGTTTCTCTGAGACCTGCGGCACCGGCCCGGGCACTCTCCAAGAGAGCCTTCTGTTCGCTCAGATCTTTCTCGTACGACTTAACAGTAAGTTGGGCACCTTCCAATTCCGTCTCGGTAATAACCCCTTCTTCCAATAGCTTTTCCGCCCGTTTAAGATCTTCTCTCCCTTGTTTCAAGGCCAGTTCCAATTTTTCCAGGCTTGATTGGGCACCGGCAGCCTGCAATTGGGATTGTGCCAATCGGGCTTTGGCATCAGCAATCTGCACTGCCAAATCTTTGTTTTCTAAAGACATAATTAATTGGCCTTTTTTTACTTGTGTCCCTGTTTCCAAAGAGATCGACTCTACCCTGGCATTTTGCTCGGCATAAATATCCCAGCTTTCAACCGGCTGGACAACACCACTGTCCACTACCGACCGGTTGATTTTTCCCCGTGTCACCCGGTTCGTCTCAACCTCAGTCCCACCTGACATAAGCATAATACCTGCAATTGCCAAAACAACAATAACTGCTGCGCCGAAAATTATTTTTTTTCTCTTCTTCATAAAGCCCTCCCCAATCTCACCTGATTTCATCAGCATGCGCATAAAAGAACTTCGGCATGCGTTTCCTAGTACGCTTCGCTGTTAATCACGGTCCTTCAAAACATCTACTAAATCTAAATCTCTTGCACTCCTCATGGTAAAAATAAGCGCTGCGGCAATAAATACTGCTCCGCCAATGGCAGAAAACGCATATGTCGCCGGATAGATGACCAGCGGCAGAGAATAAAGATCGGTATTTAGTGCCTTCAGCATACTTAACGCCATCAGGTAACCAAAAGGCATACCAAAGATAATCCCCATAAAAGCTTGAAAAAAATATTCCTTCCAAAGAAGTGCGGAAACTTCCTTTAAAGAAAAACCCACTACCCGGAGGGATGCTAATTCCCTTTTTCTTTCTCCGAAACTAACAACCGCAGAATTATAGACAATGGCAAAACCAAGGGTTACGGCAAAGAAAACCATTATCCCCACAAAATAAATCATGGAATCCAAGTTTTTTACAAAATTGTCCAGTTCCTTCTCCCTGCTTAACATAGATGATATAGCGGTCATTTCATTTAATGCCTTTTCAATCTCCCCTCTTTTTCCCGGGTCAATTTTCAGCATAGCACCAGAGGCCAAAAGATGTTCCCGGAGCAAGCGGTTTACCTGGGTGATCTCCATAAAAGAACCACCACCAATCAACTGCCTGTTAATCCCCGCTACTTTAACGTCAGCCCAACGGGTAGGACCCAGCCCCAAAATGGTTTCCACCCGGATGACATCACCAACTTCTATACCCAGTTTAGTCGCAAGATTTTCCCCAATGAGAACCCCTTCCTCGGGAAGGAAGATATTTTCTCCCTCGTCTCCTGTCAATTGGCGCAGGGTGACATTTTGAGGCAAGCCCACTATTAAGTCTTCCTCATCACGACCATGAAAATGAATACGCACCGGCAGCTCAAAAATTGCTTCAGTTTGCACTACCCCGTCTAAGCGGGAAATGTTTAAGAGTTCATATTCCGACACCGGACTAGTGAAGCGAATCATATAATTATAGCGCTGTTCCTCCTGATAGTGTTGGGTCAGCATATAATCAATGGAATCATTCATAAAAAAGGATACCACCAAAAGCCCAACGGCAAATATAATACCGAGCAGGACAACGCCAAAGCGCACTTTATTTCGCCCAATGGTGCGCAGGCTCATTTTCCAGGTGGGGTCCAACCTCTTCCACAACCAACTCCAACGTTCAAGAAGAATTTTCCCGGAACCCTTAGGCGGCTCCGGTCGCATGGATTCTGCCGGGTGAATCGCTAAAACTCCCCGGCAGCCAATCAACCCGGCGAGAACACTGACACCCAGACTAAGGAGAAAACCATAAACAACAGCTTCAATATTTACCCCACCGATTGTTTCCGGCAAATTAAAATAGAGGGCATAGGCAGAAGATGCGACGGTGGCAAGAAGAATACCCAGGATTGTGCCGATAACAGCACCAATAATTCCTACAGATAAGGCGTAACCGGTATAATGGAACAAAATTTGTTGACTGCCGTAGCCAACAGCTTTCATAATACCAATTTGCAAACGTTGAGTCTTAACAATCCGCCCCAACATGATAAACTGGATCGAAGCAGCAATAGCTAAAAAGAGGGCAGGGAGAAATTGGGACATGGCCTTTAACCCATCCAGCTCAGCCTGGAGAACAGCATGGCTTAACTGTTGCTCTTGGGGAAAGGAGGCTAAGTTGCCATAAGGTTCAAGAATGGTTTCTACCTGTTTTTTTACCGCATCTTCATCTGCTCCGGGACTTAGGTTAATTACTACTTGATTAATCTCCCCACTTTGATTAAACACCTGCTGCATCTGATTAAGGGGAATCATCACAATGGCAAAGTTCTCCGGGTCCGGCAACAGTGTAGCAGCATCCTTAATGGGATAAACAAACTCAGGACTGGTGGCCGTCCCCACCACTGTTAACGGCACCCGCTTGCCCTCTGCCCCTATATAAATTTGATCATTAAAGTCCAGGTGGTTCGCCTGGGCAAATTGAGGGTCTACTAATACTTCAACCCGGCCTTGGCCTGGGTTTTTTTCGAACACTCGCCCTTCTAGCAGATGCAGACGATTTACCTCCCGCTCCATCGGGAGAGGAAAGCTGATCAAGCGGGCAGTAGCTCTTTCTTCATTATCTTTCAAAAGAGGGACGTCTTTTTGAATCCGTCCGGTGGCTTTAATCACACCGGGTATCTGTTGAATTTGCCGGGTTACTTGTTCCGGCGCTCTGATCACCTGAAAATAATAATCAGCAAAGTTATTCTGCTGATAAAAATTTTCTTTGGACCGGTCCAGATTATAATAAGCAGTAGTCATACCAATAAAAACGGTAATCCCCAGCGCGACAACGGAAACCACCGCTAAAAATTGGCCTTTTGTATTCTTAATTGTCCGGAGTAATTTCCTTGCCAGAATGCTCATTACCAGTCAATCCTTTCAGGCGAAAGGGGATGAGGATTTTCAGTAATTTCGGCAATCCGTCCGCTGCTCATCCGGATAATCCGCCGGGCCATGGCGCCGATGGCAGTATTGTGGGTAACAATTACTACCGTACTTCCCCGTTCTTGGTTAATCTTTAAGAGCAGGCTTAATATCAGCTTTCCCGTTTGAAAATCAAGAGCTCCGGTCGGTTCATCACAAAGAAGCAAACGAGGCTTCTTTACAGCTGCTCGGGCAATAGATACCCGCTGTTGCTCACCGCCGCTCATTTGGGAGGGAAAGTGCTCCTGGCGGGAGTCCAGTCCCACATCTTTTAAAACATCTTCCAATGGCAAAGGATCCTCCACCAGGTTTGCTGCCAGTTCCACATTTTCCCGAGCAGTTAGATCGGTAATTAAATTATAGAACTGAAAAACAAAACCCAGTTCGTTGCGTCGGTATCGGGTCAGACGGGATTCCGGGGCATCGCTGATCTCCTCCCCATCAAAAAGTACTTTGCCTGAAGTGGGTCGGTCCATCCCTCCAAGAATATTCAACATGGTGCTTTTCCCTGATCCACTAGGGCCAAGAATCACCAGCAGTTCTCCCTGATAAATTTTCAAGCTGGTCTCTTTTAAAGCCTCAACAGTCACTTCCCCCATTTGGTAAGTTTTCGTCACCCGGTTTAGCTCGATAAGAACCTTTTCCATCATATCCCACCCTTACCGCATAAAGTACTTTACTGTCACCTGCCCAGTTTTTTTTAGTATATCAAATAATCGCTTGTTCCAAAAGAAGAATTTAGTGCAATGTAAAGGGTATTTAAGTTTGTTTTACTATCGGAAAAAAATTAAGGACCCTCAATCAGAGAGTCCTTAAAAATTAGTTTTTACAGTTTGATAAAGCTGACATTAAATACTCCTTCTACCCCGTTCATCATCTTTAATGAATCCTTACACACTTCGCAATCAACCGATAAAATCATCATCGCCCGATCAACATGGCAGTTACGGCTGACCTGCATGGTAGCAATATTAATTTTACTAGCCCCTAACAGGGTGCCAATCTGTCCAATCATACCGGGTTTATCGATGTATTCCGCAACAAGCATGTTATTGGAAGGAGAAACATCAAACTCATATCCGTTAACTTCTGTAATTCTTAGATCCCCTTTTCCCAGCACCGTTCCTGATACAGTAAATGTCTTATTTTTGGAAGAGATTTTTAGTTGAATCAGATTTAGATAATTGCCGGCAGCCGAGTGTTTACTTTCTGTCACATCAACCCCTCTGTTCTTAGCAATCAACCTGGCATTAACATAATTGACCCGTTCCTTTAAAATAGTTTCAAATATTCCTTTTAAAAGAGCCAGGGTGATGGTTGAGGTCTCCATACTAGCCAATTCACCACTGTAAGAGATTTCCACCTTCTCTATGGGATCCTTTTCTAATTGATGATAGTGTTTGCCGAGAGTCTCACCTAATTTCAAGTAAGATTTTAATTCCTCCAATTCCTGTCTGGCCAATGTGGGCAGATTAACAGCATTAGGCACCATCTCTCCCCGTAATGCACTGAGTACTTCGTGAGCAATCGTCACTCCCACATTGTCTTGGGCTTCAAACGTATCGGCTCCCAGATGGGGTGTATTAACCACATTGTCAAAATCCAGAAGAGGCGATGTTGTGTTTGGTTCACCTACCAGGACATCAATACCGGCGCTGGCGACAATTCCATCTCTCAAAGCCTCGGCCAGAGATTCTTCATCAATAATTCCACCGCGGGCGCAGTTTACCACCCGGACCCCTTTTTTGGCAATTTTAAATTGATCCTTGCCGATCATGCCAAGAGTTTCTTCAGTTTTTGGCGTATGCACCGTAATAAAATCCGCTTCTCTCACTAAGTCTTCCAGCTTTTCTTTCTTCTCCACACCAAATTTTTGGAAGCGGGCATCGGTAATGTATGGGTCATATGCAATGACCTTCATTCTAAAGGACTGCATGCGGGTTGCTACCAGCGAACCAATTCTCCCTAAACCAACAATTCCCAGAGTTTTTCCGCGCAGTTCCGTTCCTTTTAAGTCACTCCGATCCCAAACCCGTCCTTTAATCCTGTTGTTGGCCTTGGGAATATTACGGCAGGAAGAAAGCATCAGACCAATAGTGTGTTCCGCAGCAGAAACGGTGTTTGCTTCCGGAGTATTGACAACAATAATGCCCCGCTTGGTCGCACCCTTCATATCAATATTGTCAACCCCGTTTCCTGCCCGACCTACTACCTTTAACTTTTTCGCCTTTTCATAAAGCTCCTCATTCACTTTGGTTACACTGCGCACAATAATGGCATCATAATTCTCAATCACTTCAAGCAGTTGTTCCCTGGTATAGTCGGTATGAACATCAACACTAACGTTCTTTTCCTGAAGTAGTGCTTCAATACCTTTTTGAGAAATTTTCTCAGCAACTAATATTTTCATAACTTTCTTCTCCCCCCGAATTTCTTTCATTAGTTAGGTTATATAAAAATTCCCGTCTCTCGGCATTACAGCCAAGGACGGGAGTTATTCTCACGTGGTGCCACCTTGTTTTGTCATTTTATGACCTCAAAAAGATATTAACGGTATCTTAACCGGGTCAGGTTAATTTCCCTGCCTGCTTCAGAGTGGATTCAGCAGTTTCCGGTGCCAATTTCCACCAGCCATTGGCTCTCTAAAACCTTTCCCTGCCTACTATTCTCCTGCACTGCATTTGGCTATCGGTGATTAATCGATTCTCATCCATCATTTGACAAGAAATCTCTTGTTTCACCATCTATTTATATTAAACATAATTCTACTATCAACCTTTCTTTACGTCAAGCTTTTTTTATAATATCTCTTATGCCTGCACAAGTCTTCGTTCTTTCCATGCCAACAGGATCATAAAGAAGAAAGCAATGGTCAAAGTAATCATACAGCATGTGACAACTCCTGTCCAACCCCAGTGTACCCAGGGATAATCACCGTCAGCTCTCTCCCCGGATCATATTTTCTCCCTTTCGATAATGTTAAGTTAGATGCTAATCAAAGAAAAGGCACTTGAAACAGAATTTATTAGATCCTGTTTCAAGATACCTTTTTATAATTAATGTATTAATTATCTATTCAACATCTCTTTTATGAGTAAACCGGATCTAACTCAATTTAGGCAATGTTGAACCTCCATAAGGAATCACCCAAACGCCGGTATCCGGACCGTTTTCTTTGATAGCATCTTCTAAAGCCTGTTGCAGGGATGCCTTAGGCAGAAAGAAAAGATCCCGGGAATTTTTTTCCGACATGGCAGATACTAAAAATATCTGCGCTTTTTTTATTACCCGGGCAATGGCTGCTGCTTTATGTCCGCCCATGACAAATTTTTGCTTTAAACGCGCCAAAACTTCATCGGGAGAGTTTGCTTCTTCCATCCAAGTTTGAAAAACATCTTCTCCTGCCCCTTCCTGGCATTTGGCAACGAGAATAATCGTGCCACCGGGCTTTACGGCGTACTGGGCATTTTCCAAAGCTTTCTGTGCCTGGTAGACATTCAGATCCTTTGGAAATCCGCCGGCAGATACTACAACCACATCCGCCAAACGTTTAATAGGGAGCTGGTACATGCGGTCAATGGTCTCACACCCTGACCGGTGTGCCTTTTGGGGATGACCGGTCACTACCCGGACAATTTCTTTCTTTTCATTAAGCACCGCATTAACAATGAAATCAATGCCTACTTTTTTTCCGATCTCTTCAATATCTTCCCGAAAAGGATTACCGTCTAAACGGCCGATTTCCGATCCTTCCATCAGTTGCAGTGCGTGGTGTACTTCGATGGAACGGCGGCTTGATGCCCCCGGCATAATGGCTTTTGCCCCGCCGCTGTAACCTGCACAATAGTGATATTCCAAATTACCGGTACAAATACGCACATCTGCTTCTGCAACAGGACGACAGATTTCAATAGGGGTTCCCCGAACCGTTGTGCCGTAAGAGACATAATCATCACTCTCAGTACTGTCCACACAGCGGTAACGCCGATAAATATCTTCCCCTACCAAATGGCATTTTTCTTCCTCAGTATGGTTTCGGTGAATACCCATGCCAAAAACAATAGTAACTTGTCCATCAGGAACACCGGTTCTGTCCAGTTCCTCTAAGATAGGCGGCAGTAATATTTTCGAAGGAGACGGACGAGTAATATCGCTCACCATCACCGCTACTTTGTCCCCGGGTTTTATCATTTCAGATAGCGGTTTACTCGCAATCGGATTTTTTAACGCACGGCGGACTTCCTCCAGTTGATCAGAAACACTGGGGAGTTCTTTAGGGTAAAGAACCCCCAGCAGATTTTTTTCTTCAATCTCCAGCGTTTCTAATTCTTTGCCAAATTTAAGTTGATAGGAAGGCACTACTTACCACCTCTTGCTGCTTGCACCATCGCATTAACGTTTTCCAATGTGGTACCCGGTGCCAATCCGCCTCCGGAACAAAGAATATAACCGCCGTTACCGGCCATAGTTTCTAAACATTTTTTACTTGCTTCCGTCACATCATTAGGTGTACCTTTCATAAGAACCTCGATCGGCTTAAGATTGCCCATCAAAGTCATCTTGCCACCAATCGCTTCTTTTGCTTGAGCTAAATCCACATCTCCGCAATGCCAAATCTTTGCTCCAAATGCCGGGAGGCGAGAAAGAACATGATTGACATTGTCTTCATTATGATATAGGCCGATAGCGTTGGGGAACTCTTGATAGATTCGGGAAATATAAGGTACGGCAAATTGTTCAAACTGATCCGGCGTGATCTGCCCCGGACAATGCTCAATCATACTTACCAATTTTAATTCTCCGGCAATTTTCTCCAGTTCCTTTAAATACCGGATAATGCCCTCGGTAATAAATTCCAAAAACTCTTCAACTAAAGCCGTTTTATCATAAAAATCAATATACAATTTACTGTGGCCCAAAGTAGCAGCCGCCACTTCCAGAGGACCTGTCACTAAAGCGCATCCATCCAGATAATCAAGCTTTTTCACTAATTTCTTATCCAGGTTCTTCAGCATATAGGCATATTCTTTCAGTGCCTGGGGCATCAAACCGTCTTCATGAGGATTAATCTGCTTCATCTTTTTAAAGTCATTAAGGCTCTCCATATAGTTCATGGCATGAGGAGGATTATCTTCATCCCAGCGAATGGGAGATCCAAAAGCGGAAGCTTCCAATACTACACCGTAATCCGGCCAAACCCCCGGTAGAATTAAGCAGTCTTCAAAGTGTTCCAAAGGAAATACTTGGGATTTTAGCTTAATATCAACATTTTTATAGTAATCCAATAAATTTTTCGCACCCGGTACCCGCACTAAATTACATCTGGTATTCCAAACATTAACAGGAACTCTCTCGGGTTGTTGGTGATTAATTGCTTTCAAAAAATCTTCATAAATTAAGCTTTGAGTCATGTTGTGATTCTCCTTTTGACAATGTTATGATGCAGTTGCCAGACGCTTGATCGCAGTATATCGTTTGGCAAACAATACAATCAGAATAGCCGCACCAATTACATCGGTGAGCAAACCAGGTTTGATTAATAATAATGAAGTTGTTAAAAACAGGAGGCGTTCGATAGCATGCAAATTACCACCCAACCATCCTTCACAGGTGATCGCCAGACAAGCAATACCAATCAGAGCCGTAAAAATACCTAGAATAACCGTTGTAGGCTCGCCTATTAAAAGAATCGCCGGTCCGTAAACAAACATAAAGGGCACGATATAAGCCGCAATACCTAGGAAGAAAGCATGAAAACCAATTTTTGTCGCATCTCCTTCCGCAATAGGTGCAGCCGCATAAGCACATAAGGCCACTGGAGGAGTAATCCCTGCCAGACAGGCAAAGTAAAAGACAAACAAATGAGCTGCTAAAGGATCTACTCCCATATTCACCAGTGCCGGAGCGGCAATAGCTGCCTGAATAATATAGGCCGCTGTCGTGGGGAGTCCCATCCCTAAAATAATACAAGTTAAGGCAGTCAGCACTAAAGCAACAATCAAGTAGCCCTGTGAAAGACTAATAATCAGGCTGCTCGCTTTCAACCCGATACCAGTGAGTCGCACAATCCCAATAATAATACCTGCGGTAGCACAGGCACTGGCTACGGAGATTGCCGCTTTACCACCCTTTTCCAGTGCTTGATAAATGTTAGTTAAATTAACTTTTTTCCGGTCTTTAATAAAGACCACTAAAAGTATTGTAATAATCCCATACAGGCCGGCCCGCATAGGGGTAAAACCTGAAGTAATAAAATAAACAATCGCCGCTAAGGAAAAGAGAACATGCCAGGATTTCTTAAAAGATTCCTTGAACTTAGGCAATTCCTCGCGGGGAATCTTAGGCAAATCCAGTTTTCGTGCTTCTAAATAGACCTGAAAACCTACACCAAGAAAATAAAGGAGCGCTGGAACAAAGGCAGCAATAATAATCGTACTGTAAGGGAGGCCTAAATACTCGGCCATAATAAATGCGCCGGCACCCATGACAGGAGGCATGATCTGTCCACCGGTAGATGCTACAGCCTCAACGGCACCGGCGAAGTTCCTGTCATAACCAACCCTTTTCATCAAGGGAATAGTGAAAGAACCTGTCGTCACCGTATTGGCAATGGCGCTTCCGGAAATAGTACCTAAGAATGCACTGGTAATAATCGCCATTAGTGCCGGGCCGCCGCGAAAATGGCCGGCTATACTTTTTACCAATTCCATAAAGAGATCGCCTGCTCCAGACTGCTCCAAAAATGACCCAAAAAGAACGAAGATAAAAACAACTGTTGCAGAAATAATCAATGCTGTCCCAAAAATACCATTGAAAGTAAGATAAAGCTGTTCAATCAGTTCGGGAAGCGTTGTTCCATTGTGATACAAGAAACCTGGCATCCACGGACCTAAAAATGCATAGGCAATAAAGCAAACGGCAATCGCCGGCATAGCAATACCAATGGTTTTCCGGCTATGCTCTAAGAGCAGCAATACCATCAAGCTGCCTAGAACTACCTGTGTCCCGGTAACCGGATCCAGATAAGGCATCCGATTAATAATTTCTTTATGGAATAAAAGAATATATCCCATCACTACGATAGTAGCTGCTAAACAAACCGCATTATAAATCTTTTCCTTGGTCGTCTTTCCTTTAAAAACGGTATACGTGACTAACAAAACAAAAGTAAGGTGCACTACCGGCTGAAGCATCCCATCAAGGGATCCTCGCCAGCAGGTATAAAGTTGAAATAGGGAAAGCAGTACCGCCAGGATAGAAGAAACACTAAACATGGATTTCTTTTTTTCGTCCACAACAAAACCTCCCAGCTAGAAAAAATACTCTAACTATTAGTGCGATATAGTGGTGGTGAAGGATCTTCCTTAAAGGAAAATCCTTCACTGTTAAACACTTGGAAAATCTTTATTTGATAATGCCCACTTCCTTATAGTATTTCTCTGCACC
>JAQVXR010000257.1 GCA_028709045.1 Desulfitobacteriaceae bacterium
CATCCCAGTACGGCTACGGGAGCAATCTGCAGAAAGTTACTTAATCGAATCTTTGTAATTCTCAAAGAGCAAAGACCTTATGAAAAAAATATAAGCAAAACTATTGACTCTATATAGTAGGCTACAACTTCCAGGCCGCTGGCGCACCCGGAGTTGGTGCGCCAGCTGCAGGGCCTGCGTCACGCAGTCGGGGCGCCGATGTATGTTACCTCCGGGTACCGCTGCGCCGCTGAAAGGTGATAATTCGGATGACAAGGCCGATAATGCTATCTGCACAATCCAGGAGAGCGGATATGCCAGGTGGTATACGATCAGCAAAATGATGCCGGTAAAACAATGACGGTTAATTTGCTGGAAAACGCGTCATTTGCTGTTTATGATGAAGAGTCCTGTGTTTTCTACGGTAAAGGGTAATCAACCGGTGAAGCTTCCCGAAAATGGAAAGGTTGTTTTTATAGGAGAGGCTCATGGAGACTGTTTTACTATTACCACCAAATAAGAAATTATAAAAATCAATGATGTTGACCTTATGAGAGCAGCAATCATAATTGTCCGAAAATACTACCATCTGTTGATAAAAAGCTTTTTATCAACAGATGGTTTTTATGTGCATAAAAAGGTTGGAAGCGTTGGCCAGCACTGATTTCAGTTTTAGATACAGAAAAAATTTCAAAAAAATTATTAAATGAAGAGTTTTGTTTGTTAGCTGTTTTGTTAGCCCTTGCTTCTTATAATTAAATAAAGGATAGAGTTGACAGCCTATAATCCTGCCGAAGATGACCTGCCGGCGGATATAGGCTAAGTTACAGGGACAGGAAATAATTACACACTACAGAAGGGTCAGCTAAAGATAAAAATTAAAAAAGGGGGGGGATTTATGTCAAAGGAACAAATTATTGGGTCCATGCTGCTTAAAGACAAGGATGAAGAAATAAAAGGAAGTACCAAGGAATTGTGAATAAGTACGAGGAGGAAAAAAGTGAGAAAAAAAATCAGTGTTTTATTAATGATGTCAATGCTCATACAATTGTTTATTGGTGTGGCGCCTATTTTAGCAGAAGATTCAAATGGTATGAACGCAGAGCCTGAGTTTGTGTCTCAACTGACAGTAACTTTGTCCCCCGGGGTGGCAACGGGGTCCACTTCGGCAACAGTTACTAATTGTGTTTATGGCAGCTTAATTGTTAATGTAACAGAACAGGAGATTACAACGCCCCAGGTGGGAGAAATTGCCCCAACTGCCGGTTCTAATTTGATTGTAAATTATGAGTCAGGCGCTGATATTACAGCAGGGGTAGTGGCAGGTAATTACCTGCAAATTTATGATATCGATATGGATGAAGAAGGAAGGATAGCCGCATTTTATCAGGTAGAACTGACAGAAGTTGATATTGAAGATGGGATTATTGGAGATATTGAAGATGAGAATATGATAGTGGGAATCGATGAAGAAGAAGAGAAAGCTGAAGACATGGTGATGAACAGTATTGCTCCAATGTCTTCAGGGGATATTCTGGGAACCTATGAACTTGGAGTAAATGTAACCGGTACTCTTTATGCAGATGGAAAGTTTGTGATCTCCGGCACAGGGGGAATGAACAGTTATAATTCGCTTTATTTGTCGATTCAAAGCCAGATCACATCCGTCGAAATCGAGTCCGGGATAACTAACATTGGCGCATGGATGTTCGATGGTTGTAAAAACCTAAAATCTGTCACGATCCCAAACTCGGTCACTAGTATAGGAGAATATGCGTTCCATTATTGCAGCGGATTAACCTCCATCACATTTGCAGAACAATCTCAAATCACTAGTATAGGGGAATTTGCGTTTTATAATTGCAGTGGCCTGACCTCCGTCGCTCTTTCCCGCCAGGAGGATAGGGCTCTGCTGGAGAGCAACCTGAGCGCCTGGCGGGGTTCTGCCGGGGATAGAGGGTGACTTAAATATCTGTATGTCCGCAGCATATGTATACTGGTTTTTCGCCCCATCTCATCATAGTGCCTTAATATGCGGCATACTTTTTTTAATAGTTCAGGATTTGTTTTTTCATCCTCCGACTATCTGGCACCCTACGACTTTGACACAGCACTGGTTTATGCCCGGTGGCATCAGGTGTTGGAAAACCCTAAAGAAAGTCTGCTGGATCAATACACAATCACCTATGTTAGCAGTACCTTTCCCAGAGCAATGGTCAAAAGGCTCAAAGAAAGGAATTTAGTGCTCAAAGAAAGCCTGCCGGCGCCGGGGATATACAGGGTAGAAGGTGAAATGTACCCGATTCAAATGGTAGTCATTAATGAGCTGGATGATCCCAACACACTTTGGCCCTTTGCAGCGTATCTAACAGGTAAAAATAAAGGAAAAAAGAAAGCCTTTGTTCAGTTGGCTGCAGAACAAATAAAAGATCCGGCCAATCAGGACGCCAGAGATCTAATGCAATTTTCGGTGAAAAATAACCTTATAACAGCAGAAGAACTTAGGGAGGTGCTGGAAATGGGAAAACAACTGACCGCTAAAGAAAAAGAGCGGTTTTTTGAGGTGCTTAACAACTCACCGGTGACATTGGAGTGGAAGTTAAAAGCTGAGGCTAAAGGTAAGGTTGAGGGTAAAATTGAAGGTAAAATTAAAAAATCTCAAGAAGCTATTTGTATATATCTTAATGTAAGGTTTGGGAAAGATTCATTGGAATTGCGGATTGACCCCCTATTATTGGACAAAAGCTCTTAATATCTGGCTGATACTTAGGATTTGAAAATTTATATAAACTGGCTTTGCCAGGATCAACATTATACCCTTACTGGCTGGATATTCAGGGATTTTTGCTGTAACATGCGGTACGCTTCATTGGGGGTATGGTATTTCAAACTGGAATGAATCCGCACTGCATTGTAGTTTTTTATGAACTGGCTTACCGTGTCATAAACTTCGCCATAAGAGAACGTAAATTACTTTGTGTAAATGGTTAAACTTAACAATAAAGGAGATGACCATTTATGCAAGACATGCAAGACAAAACAATCAGAGAGCTAACTAAAGGTTGCCGTTCTGTAGAAGATGTC
>JAQVXR010000258.1 GCA_028709045.1 Desulfitobacteriaceae bacterium
TGGAGGTGACCACTTTGGCGTCTCGGGCAGCAGTTGAGGGAGGGGTTGACCCGGAACAGGTTGGGGTATTCTCCTTCTCCTCAGACCTGCAGATGACATTAACGGATGGTTTGAGCGAGATTCGGGATCAGGTGCTTAACTGGTTGGAAGATCTCGTGACTAGGGTGAGAGCTTCCCGAGAGTTTCGTAATTCCAGTTTAGTTGAAAAGGCTGTCCAATATGTTCAAGAAAATTATCACCAAGAATTAAGCCTTGAAGATGTAGCGCGCCAGGTCTTCTTAAGCCCCTGTTACTTTAGCAGATTGTTTAAGCAGGTGAAGGGCTGGAGCTTTTCGGAGTATCTTACCCAAGTAAGGATGGAAGAAGCCCGTCGGCTCCTCCTGCATACCGATTTGTTGGTTTCCGAAATTGCTGCTCGAGTAGGATACCGGGATGCTAGATACTTCAGTCAAGTTTTTAAAAAAACTGAAGGGACGACGCCTGTTAGTTATCGCAGAGATGTAAATAAGCAAATATAGGTCTTTTCCAGAAGGATTTTCTCATAAAAATGAGCAAAATCCTATTTTTTTTGCATAGCTGTCGAATTATAGAATAATAATAACTCTGAGTTGAAAGGATTTTTTAGTTTCATGTGGAATCCTTTTAGGTTGGTTGTCCGTGCCAAATTTATCCGATAGCTAACAGTTCTAAGACGCCCTCTTCTTTTAAGAGGGAGATAAGAACTGTACAGCTCCTGGATAACGATTTCTAACCGTCAGATGGAGTAAGAATTCCAACTGACGCTAAGAACTCTCTTTATCCTGACATGGAAAGCACAATCAACTTTCAGCAGTTAAACTAACTGGATTTAATTAAAGGAGGAAGTGCTTATGTCGGTCAAAGTTGGAATTAACGGGTTTGGCAGAATTGGAAGATTGGTCTTTAGGGCGGCTTTAAATAATCCTAACATTGAGGTTATCAGCATCAATGACCTGACCAGTGCTAAGACCAATGCTCACCTGCTGAAATATGATTCGGTGCATGGGACACTCAATGCGGAAATCCAGTCAACAGATGAAAGCATTATTGTCAACGGAAAGACAGTCAAGGTTTTTGCAGAACGGGATCCCCAGAACTTGCCTTGGGGAGATTTGGGTGTTGACATTGTGGTAGAATCTACCGGACTTTTTACAGACGCTACTAAAGCCGCCGCTCATTTAAAAGGCGGGGCGAAGAAAGTAATTATTTCCGCACCGGCAAAGAATGAGGATATCACTGTTGTCATGGGCGTAAATGAAGATAAATATGATGCTTCTAAACATTACGTTTTGTCTAATGCTTCCTGTACAACCAACTGTTTGGCTCCTGTGGCCAAAGTTGTACACGAAAAATTTAAAATTAGGCGAGGCCTGATGACCACCGTTCATTCTTTTACCAATGATCAAAGAATCCTGGACCAAGCTCATAAAGACCTGCGCCGGGCAAGAACCGCCGGAATGTCCATCATTCCTACTACCACCGGAGCGGCAAAAGCAGTGGCTCTGGTTCTGCCGGAATTAAAGGGAAAACTCAATGGTTTTGCCATGCGGGTACCGACACCTAATGTTTCGGTAGTAGACTTGGTAGTTGAACTGGACGAAAAAACCTCGGCAGAGGAAATAAACAGAGCGTTAAAAGCTGCATCAGAAAACGAATTAAAAGGAATACTCGGATACTCGGAAGAGCCGCTGGTATCTAAGGATTATAACGGGGATCCGCGTTCATCTATTGTTGATGCTCTTTCCACCATGGTCATGGAAGAAAATCTGGTCAAGGTGGTATCCTGGTATGATAATGAGTGGGGCTATTCTTGCCGTGTTGTTGATTTGGCGGCATATATTGCGGATAAACTTTAAAACCGGGATTGACGATGTCCTGTCACGGGATAATTGTTTTTTAACCAAGCTCAAAGTTAATAAAGAGTAAGCTAAAGGTCAGTTGAAGCGGGTAATTGACAATTGGGCTGATAAAAACAGGGAACAGTGGGCAGAATAACGGCCTACTGTTCATTGTATAGTTAACCTGCAATATAATTGTCAATTATCACTTTTGCGGAGGTTGGAAAATGAATAAGAAATCAGTTAAAGATGTTGATCTCCATGAGAAAAGGGTAATTGTCCGGGTGGATTTCAACGTACCTATTGATGACTCCGGACAGGTGACAGACGACACAAGAATTAAGGCAGCATTACCGACGATTAAATACCTGCGGGAACAGAAGGCCAAGGTAATTCTCATGTCCCATTTAGGACGTCCTAAAGGCCAGGTAAATGAAAAATACCGACTGGCACCGGCCGCTCGGAAACTCAGTGAATTATTGGGACAGGAAATTATCTATGCTGCTGATTGTGTAGGACGGGAACCCCAAGAAAAGGCAGAAAAGATGAAAACCGGAGATGTGCTGCTTCTGGAAAACCTGAGATTTCATGCTGAAGAGGAAAAGAATGATCCGGGTTTTGCTAAAAGCTTAGCGGATTTGGCAGAGATATATGTTAATGATGCTTTTGGAACTGCCCACCGAGCCCACGCCTCTACAGAGGGTGTCGCCAGATATTTGCCTGCAGTAGCCGGATTCCTGATGGAAAATGAAATAAATGCTTTAGGACAGGTCCTGGAAAATCCCCGCCGCCCTTTTGCAGCAATTATCGGCGGAGCAAAGGTTTCCGATAAAATAGATGTACTGAAAAATTTGATGTCAAAAGTGGATGCTTTAATTATTGGCGGAGGGATGGCCAACACCTTTTTGGCAGCTCAGGGATTTAGCATGGGCAAGTCCCTGGTGGAAACAGACAAAATTGATTTGGCAAAAAGCTTAATTGTCGAAGCAAAAGAAAAGGGTGTGGAATTATTACTGCCGGAAGATTTGGTGGTGGCGGATGCCTTTGCTGCAGATGCTAATCACCGGACAGTAATGAAAGACGAGGTGCTTGCTGATTGGAGTGCCTTGGATATTGGTCCGGCAACTGTTGCTCAATTCAAAGAAAAAATAAATGGAGCCAAAACCATTGTCTGGAATGGCCCAATGGGAGTTTTTGAAA
>JAQVXR010000259.1 GCA_028709045.1 Desulfitobacteriaceae bacterium
ACGGTATTCTTTTTTCAAAATGCAAAACAAATCTTCCCCGCTCATCACCTGAAAGCGGTAATCAGTTTGCGCTTTCTTAAACCCTTGGCTCAGTCCTTCTGTCCCGGCTAAACTACGCAGCCGATCCCAAAATAGTGCCGGTCGGGCGTAAACCGCTTCCTTGTAAATTTCTTTTTCGGGGTAAGCGGAAACCGGCAAAAAGCTTAAATATTTTCGTTCCGGTTTAATCTCTTTTATCGCCTGACAGTAAGCTTCACTTCCATGCTTCTTCTCTAAATAAATAAGTGCACAGTAATTTGCCAGTCCTTCATCTATCCATGGTTCTTTGATTTGGTCGGAACCCACCAGCCCGTACCAATACTGGTGAGCGATTTCATGAGCAATGGTTTTCAGACCGACACAATAGGAGGTGCTTAAAAAAACCATCCCGGAAAATTCCATGCCAAAATAATTGCTCAAGGGGAGATCAACTAATACGAGACGGCTGTAAGGATAGCTTCCCAAGAGGGAAAGATAATACTCCAACACATCTTTCCCATAAGCGGCAAATCCTCTGTCCTCATTTTGAAAATAATACTCGACATGAATCCCGCCGACCCTTTGGCTGACCTCTCGAAAACCGGTGCCGATGACAAAAGTACAGTCCCGGGCCGGATAGACAGAGTCTATGATATAATTATTTTTTGACAAGCCTTGCTTTTTACCAGGAACAAAGGGGGAAATCACCTGCCGGTCACCGGGGACCTTCACTGTGCCATGAAAAAGAGCGGCCTCATAATAATAGGGATCGCCAAATTCCAATGGTTCAAAAGAAGCCCACTTATTTTCTTTTTTATCAACCGGAGCAACAACCGGATACCAATTAGAAAGTCTGATGGTGCCCTGATAATAGCCAAACTTATCAGGGGAACAAGGAAGGATGGTATCAAAATCCGCTTTGATCTCCAGCGTCTCCCCCGGCATGAGGCTCTTTACCAATGAAAGGGTTATGTCCTGATAATTTTTTTGGTAGGTAAAAGACCGATCCACAACTTCCAGTTCTTTTAGCTTAATATGCTCTTCACCGGACAAAGCGTTGGCAGGAAGAATCATCTTAATATCATCCATGGGATAGCTTTGGTTATTTGTATATTTAATCTGCAATCGGGCAGATACTCTTTTCTCATCATGAACTACAATATCAAACTGATATTCCGGAAATCCAAATTCCCTGACATCGGATTCCTCTTGTTCCGCAAAACCTCTGGTATCCTCCGATTGTTGAGTTCCCCAAAGAGCATTTGGATAAAAAAAAACAATGGCCAGCATCGTTATCACGAAAACAAATTTCTTTCTCATTAATTTATCATCTCACCTTTTGCCTCTTTTTTGATGTGGCAGAAAGTAGTTTCATTCAAGCCAAAATCAAAGAGTTCTGTCAAGCACAGCAGACTTTTTGCCTTGGGGCACAATACTGCCCGTTCCTTCATATGTCAAAGATCCGGACATTAAAGTATTTAAAATAGGGCGCATCAAATCATAAGAGGTTCTGATGAGGACCAGATTTGTTTTATTCATCTCCTGCAGCTTTTCCATAAGCACCCGCAGTTCCTTATTTAAAGCCTGCTGTTTAGGGCTTTTATTAAGCTGTTTACTGTTTTCATTTAAATCTTTTTCCAGATCAATAAGTTGATCATGCTTAAGAGACAAAACCGTAGTTATTTCTTCAAATCTTGCCAGATTTCTTTCTTTCATTGCGGTACGCTGTTCCTCAGCCAAGCTTATCAATTCTCGCAAGAAAACGAGAAGTTTGTTCATGTCACTATCCTTCACTTTTTACCTCCGGGCAGATTTCCATTAGTAAATTAGCCGCCAATTCATCAAGATCGATTTTATAATCTCCCCGGTTTAACTGCTCCCGAATCACCAAAACCCTTTCTTCCCGCACATCAGAAACTTCATGGTACCTGGTTTTTAAAAGCTGTAATTCCCGAGCCTGGGGAGAAATCTCCACAGCGTCTTTTACCTGGCAGTCCGGTTCTTTATCCATTTTTTGCTCCGGTTGTCGATCAGCATAAGCCTTGACCGCCTGGAGTGGATTGATACCGGTTATTTTCATTTAGTCGCCCTTCTTTCTTGGCGTTTGCCAATTCCTATATTATTTATCGGCATCTTTGGTCCGGCCTTTAGTTTTAAAACATATTTTTTTCACCTGATTATCGCCTTTTTTTTCCAATCTTACCAAGGTTCCGCTTCCAAAAACTAAAATACTCTTCTTAAGACAGGTTGCGCCACCGATATTAATTTGGTAAAATTTTACTAATAAGTTGTAAAGGATGTGGCTTTTATGGCGAGACAACCGCGCATTCATTACTACGGTGCCGTCTACCATGTAATTACCCGGGGAAATAACAAAGAAAACATTTTTCACGACCCGGTAGACAAAGAAAAGTATCTCAGCCTGATAGAGAATTATAAATCTAAATATAACTTTCTCCTTTACTCCTTTGTTCTCATGCCCAACCATGTGCATATGCTGGTGGAAGTAAAACATGATCCTCTGTCAAAAATCATGCAAGGTATTCAGCTCAGTTATACCCAATATTTTAATCGAAAATATTCCCGGGTCGGACATGTCTTTCAGCAACGCTATCAAGCCATTCTCTGTGCCAAAGATGAAAATTTGCCCACGGTGATCAAATATATTCACGAAAATCCTGTCCGGACAGGCTTGACCAATACCCCGGATTATAGATGGAGCAGTCACTTGTATTATTTAAAAGAGGACAGTACACCGATAGATACCGAATTACCTTTACGCTTGTTGCATCGTCATCCGGAAATTGCCCATAAAAAATATCATGAACTGATGTACCGGATACCTTTTGATGCACTGGGTGTGACCAATATATATGAAATGCCGAAGAACATCAGTGTCTCAACAAATGAAAAAAAAGAACCCGCAAGGAAAATATCAAAAGTATCATTGGAGGATATTCTCACTTTAGTAGCTAAGGAAACAAAGATAACAAAAGAAAATTTTTTAAAAAAATCAAATAAAC
>JAQVXR010000060.1 GCA_028709045.1 Desulfitobacteriaceae bacterium
GGTTTTGGTGCTGCTCACACACCAGAGATACATTTAGGGAGTGGGCCTTGTTTTACCTGCGCTACCAGTTGCAGGTGGCCTAGTTTTTATGGCCATTTGTGTTCATTTTATATTGGCCGGTAACAGACTTATCTATACCACCAATATCATTGAAGGTTACCACAGGCAACTACGTAAGGTTACCAAAACCAAGACAGCCTATCCTACTGATGAATCCCTGATTAAAATCATTTATCTGGCTACTGTGGAGGCATCAAAGAAATGGACCATGCCCGTAAGGGAATGGAGCAGCTGTCTGTCGCAATTTACGATTTACTTCGAAGATCGGTTGGAATCAGAAGTGGCTATATAAAAACGAGTTTTTCGCTTTAGTTCTGGCAAGGATAGTAGCATAAAAAGAAAAAGGGGCGACTTTTTAAGTCACCCTCTATCCCCGGCAGAACCCCGCCAGGCGCTCAGGTTGCTCTCCAGCAGAGCCCTATCCTCCTGGCGGGAAAGAGCCATATATAGCTCAACCAATTTCAAGAAGGAATTTCCATTTACACAAAACTATTTATACTCCCGGCTTTTTTCGTATCAATTATTAATTTATAAATATATTACATTCCGGTTAATCCCATTCTTCGCTTCCAATAAGTGGATTTAGTTCCTTCGCTTTTTCATAAGCCTGCAAAGCATCTTCATGCCGGCCCAGTTCATCAAGCGCCACACTTTTGTTTGCCCAGACAGAAGGATTGTCCGGGTCTAACTCCATAGCTTTTTCATAGATCTGCAGGGCTTCTTCGTAACGGTTCATTTCACCGAGTAAAACACCCTTGTTAATCCAGGCAGAAGGATCGTTTGGATTTATCTCCAACGCTTTTTCAAAATCTTGCATGGCCTCTTCGTTGCGGCCTAACGAACCAAGGGCAACACCCTTGTTCAGCCAAATAGCAGGATCGACGGGATAAAGCTTCGCTGCTTTTTCATAGACCTGCACCGCTTCTTCCTGCCGGCCCAACTCACCAAGTGCAATACCCTTGTTCAGCAAGGCATAAGGATCATCCGGATCATGCTCCAAGGTTTTATCAAAAGCCTTTATTGCTTCTTCAAAACGGCCTATCGAGCCCAGCGCGACACCCTTGTTAAACCAGACATAATTATCGTTCGGATTTATCTCCAAGGCTTTGTTAAAGGCTTTTACAGCTTCTTCATGCCATCCTGACGAGCCCAGCGCAACGCCTTTACTGAACCAGACCGTAGGATCATCCGGGTTTTTCTTCAATGCTTTTTCATATGCCAATACCGCTTCTTCAAAGCGGTCTAACTTGCTCAGAGCCAGACCTTTTTTTATCCAAACAGCCGGATCTTCCGGATTTTTCTCTAACTCTTTTTCGTATTCCTGTAGCAATTTTTCGTATGGGTCTAAACCATCCAATCTTTTGCTTACATCATTATTGACATCTTCCATTTTATTAGATTCACCCATTGCTAATTCTCCTCCGAAAGTTTTTTTTACACCTTAGAACTTTGATCCTAATGATGGGAACTTACGCCTGAATAATATTCTTACCAGTGCAGACCAAAGATGTCGCTTTTTATTTTCCCTAATCCAGTTGTATGCTCAATTTTTCCAACCAGTTTACCAGCTCTTTATCTGCTTGGTCAACATCGCCGCCCCTGATCACCAAACCAGACAACAGCTTTGCATTTGGGCAAAGTTTCTTAATATCCCGTTCACTGCTCCCCATTCCACTGCCTTCATGTGTGCAATATGGGATAATGGTCTTTCCTGAAAAATCATATGATTCTAAAAATGTAAATACCGCCATTGGCATCGTTCCCCACCAGTTCGGATATCCGAGATATACCACATCATAAGAATCCATATCATTAACTGTTTCTATGAGCTTAGGCCTGGCATTTTTACTTAGTTCTTCCTGTGCAATTTTTGTTGTCTCCGTATAATCATCCGGATAGAATTTTACGGTTTTGATTTGGAACATAGCGCTTCCGGTTAGTTCCTGTAATTTCTTGGCTATGACTTCCGTGTTGCCAATTGGCAGATCTACAATGCTGCCTGCCAAATAATTTTTTCCTCTACGTGAAAAATAAGCTATAAGGCTCCTTGACTTTGCCATTTTCGCTCTCCTTCCCAAGTCATCCAATAAACTCTATATGTTCTAACAATACCCTTTCAAACAAGTACAATACGAATCAAATTGTTGATTGATCATGTCACCTACCAAAAATCCCAGCATTAATGTTCCAATTATTACAGTTTATCATTTATATCCTCAATCGTAAACTCTATGATGAATTACTTCCGTTAGCGCCAGCAAGAATACCAGAGAAAGCCGGGAATATTCTTTACTTATAAACACCATAGGTTTTATTAACATCCTGAATGAAAATAATACCATTACCCGGTTCATCTATTTTTAAATGTGTTCGTATCGAAGATACTATTGCTTCGGTTGCATCCACTTCTGATAGAATTATGACAATTTCTTTCTCCGGTTCAATATCCATTAAAAACAGTTTTTTAGTTTCATGAATACCAGAACCCCTACCGTTAATGATGGTACCACCTTTTGAACCGGCTTGGGTGGCGGCATCAATAACATCTTCAGCTTTGCCTTTATCAACAATTATTGTTATAGCATGATACATAATATTATCTGCACCTCTTTTACTTTTAATATCTTGACATTTAATACTCCTTGTTCCTATTACGGCACAAATAGAAGTTGTAAACAATACCCCGTGATTTGGCTTGTTCAATGCAAACTCTTTATTCATCTTTTCCAAAGCTTGAACAGCTGTATCTTTATCAGCCATCATTAAAACAATCTCTTTTCTTACGTCAGAAAGTCCCAGGAAATTTAAAATCCGATTATTAACTGTCCCTTTTCCTAATGTTACTGTTCCACCTGAAACACCATAGTGTTTAGCTGATTTTATTAATTTACTGGCCATGCCAAAATTTACTATTATACAAATTAGCTCGATATCTTCAGATGCATTACCCATTTTATGTTATTCCTTCCTTTTTAGATTTAATTTTAAATATAAATCCTAATGTTTGCAGCGCAATGATCGGAGTCATCGCAACCATTGCTATCATACCGAATCCATCAACTAAAACATTTGCTCCTTCTATAGCTTGCGCTGCTCCATGAGCAAATGCCAATATAAAAGTGGCTGTCATCGGCCCCGATGCGACTCCGCCTGCATCGAAAGCAATACCTATAAAAAGCTTGGGGACCAAATACATCATTGTTATAGCAATAATATATCCTGGCAGTAGATATTGCCATAATTGTAATTCTGGTATAAGGATTCTAAACATAGATAATGTCACGGCCAAACCAACCCCGATAGCAAGTGTAAACAAAACAACTTTCCTGCTTACATACCCGCTTGTGACATCCTCGATCTGATGCGTTAGCACATAAACCGCAGGCTCAGCTATCACAGTCACAAAACCTAGTATGAATCCAACTAAAATCAAATAGGCCTTATTATCCAATAAAGCTAAACTATACCCAACCGCGCTTCCCACATCCATGAAACCTGCATTAACACCGACTAAAAATAGGACAAGACCGATAAAAGCAAACAGTAAACCAAATAAAATCCTGCGGACTACCCTAATAGATAATTTGAATAATATTTTCTGAAAAAAAATAAATACTATTAAAATAGGCAGCAAGGCCAAAGCTATTTCTCCTGCTATTATCGGCATTTCGTTCAGAAATGGTGTGATTATCTCTGTTGATACTATTCCCAGAGGAAGATCACCTGTTATTTTCTCTGTTTTTGTTATGATACTCATAACCATTACCGCTATTATTGCGCCTGCAGAAGCAATAGCTACTAATCCAAAGCTATCTTGTTCTGATGATTCACTATCTTTTTTTAACCTTGAAACACCCATGGCAAGTGCCAAAATAAACGGTACAGTCAACGCCCCGGTAGTTGCGCCCGAAGCATCAAATGATATCGCCAGGAACTCCCGTGATGTAAAAAGAGCAAGAATAAAAATTACGCTATATAGAATTGTTAGTAATTTGTATAGCGGGTAATTTAATACAATCCTGATCAGTCCTATAGAAAGCATTATGGCAATGCCAACTGAGACTATAACAATGATACTACTCTTTGAAATCAATCCTGATGTAACATAGTCTATTTGTCCTGCTAAAATATGAAGGTCAGGTTCAGCAATAGATATAATGAAGCCAAGTATTATTCCGGCAATAGCCACTATCCATATTTTATTGGTTTTTACCATTGCTGAGCCCATGGTATTGCCAATCGGAGTAATCCCTATGTCTACCCCAACTAGAAAAATTGTCAAACCTATAATGATCAGGACTGCGCCAACAAGAAACCTTATGATATAAGGTGTATTAATCGGTGTTAAAGTAAAATTAAGTATCAGTACTATTACAGTGATCGGCAGAACCGAGTATAGGACTTCTTGTAACTTTTGTAAAACTACACTCAAATAATGCTCGCCTCTTCCGTATTTTTATTATGCTGCTGCTTTCGTGTGTACTCTTCCATTGCTTCCTGCAAATCATCCTGAATGCTTTCTTTAGCAAGCTCTACTTTGGAATGATAGGCAGAGCGGCAAATAACATGGGTAGAAACTGGAGAAGTTAGAAACACAAAGAATATCCCGAGAAATATTTTTATACTAAAATATCCCTCTAAAAATAGGAAGAAAAGAAAAGTTCCCAAAAGAACAAACAGCACACTTAAGGTAGAACTTTTGGCCAGGGCATGGGCACGATTATAAACATCCGGCAGGCGAATAAAACCAATAGAACTAAGAAACCCCAGAATTGTCCCTAATAAAATAATGACCGCAATACTCAATTCAATCAGACTGCTTCCGCTCAATGACAACACCCCTCTCAACAAATCTAGCAAAAGCGATAGTGCCAATAAAGGAAAGGATGCCAATCAATAGTATTACTTCAAAAAAGGCTGTACTTCTTAGATAAACGGAAAAAACCGCTACCCCTGCAATCAGGTTAATCCCTAAGGCATCTAACGCCTGAACACGGTCAGGAGCTGTAGGCCCTTTCACCAACCGATAAATTGTGACCAGAATGGAGAATGTCAAAAGAATTAAGGAAAAAAATAATATCCACTGGATCATGGCCTTGTCACCTTCTTAATCGCTTCTTCAAATCTTGTTTTCGATCGCAAAACCGAATCACTGAGTTCAGGAATATCCATAGCATGAATATAAAACACCTTATTATCCGGAGAAATCTCCATCACAACAGAGCCCGGGGTTAATGTAATGAGGAGAGCAAGTAAGGTGATTTCTATATCCCCTTGCAAACTGGTCTCCAATGAGAAAATTCCAGGTCTGATATTGATTTTTGGCTGGATGATTTTCCATATAACCAAGATGCTGGAGGCAAATAGTTCATAAATAAAGATGGAAAAGAGCTGTACAACGGCTTGCAAAGTAAACAGATAGTACTTTGTGGAGGTAAACCTGCGTAAAACAAATAGAACAAATAAGCCAATTAAATAACCACTAAAAAAACTCAAGACGCTCCAATTATCTTGAAAAAACATCCATAAAAAACCGATAAATAAATTGATTAAAACTTGCAAAGCCATTGGATCACCTCACTTGCGTCAACAATTACTGACCATTGCCGCCTAAGACCGTACCGGTGTAGATATGCGGATTTAGCAACCCTTCAACCGCCAAATCCACATAGGTATGAATTCCCTCCGCGCCCAGGCCAAGGGCTAGCGTCAAGACTGTAAGAAAGGCCATTGACGGCAACAGCCCTTTCGTTGTTCCTTTTTCCGTCTCTTCGGTCAGGTTCGTATACCCCCAAAATACGTTCATAAATATTCTCATAACAGAATATAGCACCAGCAGGCTCGTCAGAAGACCAATTCCACCCAGCCAAAAATAACCGGTTTGAAAGGTTCCTGCAGTAACAAAAATTTTACCAATAAAGCCGCTTAACGGGGGTATACCCGACACAGATAAGGCCGCCACAAAGAACATCCAACCCAACTGGGGATGCAAGCGAATCAGGCCACTCATTTCTTTGAGTCTGCCTGTACCGGTTAGATGAATAATAGATCCACCTAAAAGAAAAAGTAGTGCTTTGACGATCATATCATGGAGCAGATAATATACAGAGCCCCTCACTCCTACTACGGAGAAAGAGGCAAATCCCGCCAAAATGAAGCCAACCCCAACCACAACGTTATAGGTAATTATTCTTTTCACATCCCAATAGGCCACAGCGCCCATAGCCCCTAACACCATGGATACCGCAGCCAATACCCCGATGAACAGGTGTGTAACGCCTGGTTCGTGATAAAAAACAAGGGAAAACAAACGGATAATGGCATAGACTCCCACCTTCGTCAGCAAGGAGCCAAATATGGCCGCTATGGCGGTAGGAGGAGCGCTGTAAGAACCAGGAAGCCAAAAGAATAGAAACAAACCCGCTTTTAAACTGAACACCATTAAAAACAAAAGGGCAACGGCTGTGATCACCCCACCTTGTCCTGCTTCCGCTACCCGGACAGACAGATGAGCCAGATTTAAAGTCCCCATCATAGCATATAAGTAAGCAATCGCTATCAGAAACAGAAAAGAAGAAAGCATATTGATTAAGATATATTTAAAGGACTCCCTGAGCTGGACCTTTGTTCCGCCCAGGGAAATCAACACATAAGAGGCCACCAGCATCACTTCAAAACATACAAACAGGTTAAAAATATCCCCGGTTAGAAAAGAACCGTTTACTCCCGCGATCAAGAATAAACATAATGGATAAAAGTAATGTCTTCCTCTCTCACGCCCAATGGAGGAAAAAGCATAGCACAAACAACAAAAGGTTACGAGCGCAGCGACCAAAACCAGCAAGACAGCAAACATATCCGCCACCAGGGCAATGCCAAAGGGCGCCTGCCAGCCTCCCAAATACAGAGTTTGCATCCCCGCAGTCTTAATCTGCTCTATCAACATAATAGATACAATCCCAATCAGGACTGTAGCCAGAAGACTTAAAAACCGGTGAAGCCAGATATTATTTCTAAATAAAACCATCACCATTCCAGTGATAATGGGAATGATAATGGGCAATATCACTAAATTATTCATCCGCACAACCTCTTAATTTCTCCACATCATCAGTGCCCAATACTTTATAAGCGCGATAACTTAACACCAAAAAAAGCGCTGTAGTCGCAAAATTAATGACAATGGCTGTTAATAAAAGGGCCTGCGGCAAAGAATCAGTAAAAATAAACTCCTGCAGACCGCGTAGCGGGGGACCGCCTTTTTTTAAGCCGCCCATTGTCAGAATCAGCAGATTCACCCCATGACCGATAATCGATGTGCCTAAAATAATCCGCAGGAAAGTTTTAGATAAGATCAGGTAAGTTCCAATGGCAAATAAAATGCCGACAACAATTGACATGTATGTTTCCATTTAACGATCATCACCTATGCTCATAATAATGGTCAAAGATGTTCCTATAACAGCCAGGGCAACACCTACATCAAACAAAACAGCCGTCGCCATCTCTGTCTGCCCGAAAACCGGTAGATTCACATGGCCAAAAACCTGGCTTAAAAAGGGCTTCCCTTTAATCATTCCGCCCACCCCTGTAAAAACCGAGATTAACACTCCGATTGCGGCAAGCACTTTAAAATCTATAGGGATATTCTTCTGCACCTTTTCAATATCATAAACAAGAAAGAGCAGGACGATGGCTGCTACAAAAGCCAGCCCCCCGATAAATCCTCCCCCTGGACGGTGATGCCCTGAAATAAAGAGATTGATCGAAAAAGTCAGAATGATCACTACTGCTACTTTTGCAACGGTACGTAGAATGACATCATTCAGTTCCTTCATTTCCTCTCCTTTCTGCCAGGCGAAGTTTTATCAGTGTATGTACCCCCAGCCCGGCCATGGACAGCACCAGAATTTCCAGCATGGTATCAAATCCCCGGAAATCTACCAGAATGGCGTTCACAATATTTTTGGCTCCAGCAAGTTCATAAGCGTTTTCATAAAATCTTGAAATAGATTCAAATAATCGATTCCCATTTGCCGACAGGGCTAAAATAGTCATAACCAGGCCCACCCCGGCTGAGATTAGACCATTTACTGCTTTAACCCGGATGGGGGTTTTTTCCTGCTTCAGTTTTGGCAAATGGCAAAAACACAAAAGAAATAATACCGTTGTGATTGTCTCTACCACCAGTTGGGTGAGGGCCAGATCAGGCGCTCGAAAAAGGACGAAAAAGAAAGCGACAAGAAACCCCAGGGCGCCGACGGCGATAACAGAGGTTAATCTCGATCTGGCCAAAAGAACGGTTAAAGCTGAGGTTAGCATGCCAATCAACAGTCCCAGTTCATAATAGTTAACCGACGCATCCCGGAATGAATCAAAGGTTGGACCACCATATATAAGAAAGAAACCTCCGACCGTCAGGATGATAAAGCCTAAGATATAAACCAGGTAATCCCGCACAGAGCCTGTCATATACCTCCTGGTAAGGGCCAGGGAGAATTTTTCCATTTTCTCTAGAAGCAATTCATATAAATTGTTCAAGGTCAATGCTGCCGGATAGTAACGAAAGATAACGTACCATTTTCTCAAAGTTTTATACAAAAACGCCCCGGTAATCACTACCCCGATCGTCATTAATAATTCTGTATTTAAACCGTGCCAGGCGCTTATTTTGATCTGCAAAGACGCTGTTTCCGCAAATGTTGGTAACACTGCCTGCCAGGCTGGCTGCAATAAATATTTTGCCAAGACATTGGGGTAGAGAAAAATTACAATTACCAGGCTTGCCAATATCAGAGGAGGTATCAATATAGCCACAGGAGCTTTACGTGCTTTCTTCTTTAATTTATAATCCCCTGGCTTTCCTCCAAAAGTTTTCAAAAGGATGATCAGGCAGTAAACAAAAGTAATAACACTAGCCACCCAGGCCGTAATTGCCAGTATATTCCCCCAGGTTTCCATATGGAAAATAGACATTTTTGATGCATTTAATACTGCTGTAAAAAATAATTCCTTACTTAAGAATCCATTAAAAGGAGGCAAGCCGGCCATGGCTAAACTTCCAGTAAGGGCAAGGAGAAAAGAAACAGGCATCCAGTGCAGTAAGCCACCTAATTTTTTAATATCCCGTGTTCCTGTTTCAAGGTCAATAATCCCCACGACCATAAACAAACAACCTTTAAAAGTAGAATGATTCACCAGGTGGAAAATGGCGGCAAAGATGGCAACGGCATACACCGCTCCTTCCTCGGCCACATCAAAATATAAGGCTGCGGATCCCAGCCCCAATAAGCTCATAATTAATCCCAATTGACTTACGGTGGAATAAGCCAACAGGGCTTTTAAATCCGTTTGTCTTACTGCGTTAATGGAACCATATAGCAAGGTGACAAGGCCGGCGCTTGAAACAAACCAGAACCATTCAGGGACACCGCCAAAAATGGTGGTACAGCGGGCAACTAAATAAATACCCGCTTTTACCATGGTAGCCGAATGTAAATAAGTGCTCACCGGAGTAGGCGCTTCCATGGCGTCCGGCAGCCAGATACTAAAGGGGAATTGGGCTGATTTTGTAAAAGCCCCGAGCAGAACCAGGAGCATTGCCGGAACAAATAATGAATGGGACTGGATCATCCCGGCTTTGCTGATCATCTCACGAATGCTATGAGTATCTGTAATCAGCGAGAGCAGGATAAAACCGGAAAGCATGGACAGTCCACCAAAAATCGTAATCATCAATGACTTTCGCGCGCCGGATCTTGATTTCTCCCGCTCAAACCAGTAAGCAATCAATAAAAAGGAAGATATACTCGTCATCTCCCAAAATACATATAAAACAAAGATGTTATCGGCAAAAACAAGGCCAAGCATAGATCCCATAAATAAGAGCAAATAAATGTAGAATTTTTGTAACTCCTCCTTTTGCTTGGACAGATAATAAATCGAATAAAAGATGACAAGAAAGCCCATCCCCGTAATGATCAGGCTGAATATAAGGGATAAACCATCTATATTCGCAGTCAAATTAATATCATAGGAGGGTATCCAGGGTAGGGTTAAATAGATTGTCCTGCCACTGGAGACAGCAGGAATATAGGATAAAAGGTGGAGGAAAACTAGCAAAGGAACAACAAGAATAAACCAGCCCGTATGTACTTTTGAGTTAAATTTATTATACAGAAATGGAACCGCTAGAGCATATATAAATGGAAAAGCAATAACAAGGTAAAAGCAATGCATCTATCCTCCTCCTTTCAAACAATTATTTTTTCAAATGCCTGAATTAACTTGCTTTCTATTACCTTCAATTTTTATAAATTTAATAATATTTTTAAAGGATTGACTGGAAATGACACATAAGTTAATATTCATACATAGTTCACTTGTGGTTTGTATCAATCCATCCCGCTACAATACAATTCGAGGTGAAGGGTAAAAATGTCAAAAATAAAAAGTCGCATGGACGAGGGCATTCTCGTTTGTGTCTATTATGGGCCAAATGGTGAACGTTTGATACAACGTGGCTGCAAGATTGCGCAAGTGTTTGACTGCCCCCTCTATATTTTGACTGTGGATCGAAAGCCGTTTGCAGAATTGGATGCTGACAAGTCATACTATATAACCAAATGGAAACGATTAGCTGAAGAAAATGATGCCGACGCTTTTATTCTAAAAGATAATGAAGAACGTCCCATCTACAAAGTTATTGCCGAAGTCGCCCGGGAGAAAGGAATAACCCAAATAATTATGGGCCAAACGCCCCATAGCCGCTGGGAACAAATTAAAAAAGAGTCTATTGTTAATTCATTAATACGTGAAATACCCTTTGTCGACCTTCATATCATCGCAGTAGCCCGTTACCTCAAAGATCCTGATAGTAATTACGATAAGGGCGTGCGCGCTTACCTGGCGAAGGAAGGCACAGACTATCGCCTGATTTTTAAACATACAAAAGATGCTGTATATGAGGGCATTTTCTTCAAAGAGATCGGAACAGACTTTAACAATGGAATATTTAAATTTAATAAAGAAAAAGAAACATTACAAGTAGAAGTAATAGACGATATTGTTAAAGACTTTACCAATGTGGAACTAGAAACGAACGATGCTAAAAACGACTATACTCTCTAGCTTTATGATGAAGAGATAGTCCCTTTCCTCCAATTTGGAAAGGGACAATTCTGTCATTTCCTGATTTGATTTTGAAGGTGTCTTTTTTCGCTTACTAATTAAATATAAAGTTTCGGCTCATTTTTAACTGTGCTGAAGTTATCGATTAATACTTGTGTAATTTTTTCCAATAGTTCATGGTTCATAGATTTGGCCCCTACAGGACATTTTTTTATGCACCTGCAACAGCTTATACATTCCACCGCATTAATATTGCTATAGTTATTAAAGTCAATGGCTCCCATCGGACAAAGCTCTGCACATACCCCACATTTTGCACACCGCTCATTTGTTTCCGGCAACATGACAGGCATAGGTTTTCTTTCTTTATAAGGATAGTTTCCCGCAACAGAAAGACCAGGCAGATTTGATAAATCTTCATCTTTAATCCTTGATAATTCTTCTTTTATTTCTGCCCCAAACCTGCGAGCAATTTCCAAATCCTTTTGATCTGGTTTCCCGGTTCCGACCTTATTAGTAAATGAATGTTCTCCTATAAAAGCTCCGCCGGCAATACCGATAAAGCCTTTTTCCTCAAATATGTCCCTTAACTCTAATAAGGCATCATCATAGTGCCGATTTCCATATACTACTATAAAAATAGCAACTGTATTATTTCCTTTTACTCTTGTGAAGTAATCCGTTAAAAATGCCGGAACCCTCCCCCCATATACAGGTACTCCGATAATAACTAGATCATCTTCACCAAAAATAAAATTATGTTCTCTTTCCTTTGGCAATGTAATATTGTTTTCTATTACACTGCAATTCATGCCGTCAGCAACTGCTTTGACGACTTGAGCTGTTGTATCAGTGGCACTGAAATAAAGCAAATTTAAATGTTTGTTCATATGTCCTTCCTAAGTCCTTTAGAGTTTGCTCTATTCTATCTTAACAATAATCTCATATAATGTTCAATATAATTTTAAGAATTTATTCGAATATTAAAAATACCGCCAATCAAGGATGTTCCTCAATTGACGGCTATTATGGTTATTTTATTTATCAAGTGGGTTTAACTCCAGCGCTTTATCATATGCCTCTAAGGCTTCTTTATTGCGCCCTAACTGTATTAGTGCCACACCTTTTTTTTGCCAGGCAGCAGGATCGTTTGGCTCCAACTCCAACGCCTTTTCATATGCCTGCAACGCTTCTTCATAGCGCTCTAACTTGCTTAGCACAAGGCCTTTTTTTAACCAGAAAGATGGGGCCTTTGGTTTATATTTCAACACTTTTTCAAATGCCTGCAGCGCTTCATCACAGCGACCCAACTCGGGTCTTTGACACTTACTCAAATATAGAAATCTCTACAAGCCTTGAAAACAGGGCTTTTTTTATTGAAAAAATGTCAAATTTCTTTCGCTTTCTATTGCGTAATTTGTCGTAATGTGTTATAAT
>JAQVXR010000260.1 GCA_028709045.1 Desulfitobacteriaceae bacterium
ATTTATGAAAAGAATTACTATGGCTTTATCCTTGGGGAACGGAGGTTTTTATTATGACTTTTGATGCGGCCATAATTACCGAAAATGGTGTTACTTTTGTGATAATAATTGTAAAACCAGAAATATTGAAGCATGATTTCACCATCAACGAAGCCAGGAAGATTTTTTCCAAGTTTTTTCCCACTTTGCCCATAATTCTAATGGCACAGGAATCAGCTACCACCCCTACTTATCAAGGTAGGCAGGACTTGGTCAAGTTTCTAAACACTGTAGATTATATGCTGCTTCCCTGGAAGAGCTATACAGTAAAGGAAGGATAGATCTTTTGATTAGCTAAAACATTAAGATATAACGAGGTGAAATATGTCCCCTGCTTCTTTATGCGATCGGGTTCCTATTAACAAAACAGGCCGCGGTTTCTAATCCCCCGCCTCGTTGCAGCGCTGCGTTGAAACTGCTCTGCAGTTTCTTCCGATGCTTAAATATTTAAAAACAACTCAAGACAAGGAGAAAATATGATTTACAGACTTACTTTATTAAGAAATTTGCCGGAAGCAGAGGCCGGATTTAGTTTTTATCTGAAAGGCGGACTTGCTTCCGTAGATGGAGAAGACTGGTTTTCCTGGATTACCCGGGATAGTATTTATACCCGTATGTATCATCTTTTTTTGGAAGAGCGCCATGACTGGGTGCTGGTAGAAGACAGCAGTATTCCGGATAACAGCTATGACTTGCAAGATTGTTTCCCCGACCACCGGCTCCTTGGTTTCAAGGAAGCCCTGGACAGTCAGGGCTTTATTTATGATGAAAGTTCGTATGGTATAAATAATATCCGTTGCTGTGGTGAACAGCTTAAAATGCTGGGAGCTACCAAAGCCGACTGTATTTATTGTTCTAATTGCGGTAAAGGGGTTCAGGATGCGGTAAATTACCTGGTGTGGGGCTTAAAGGATGTCCCCCCTCCACGCACCTATCTCTATGAGTTTCGTTACGATCCTTTCAAGAAATACCTGGCAGGAATCATTAAAGACGAAAACTTGAAAAAAGACTAAAAGCTACATCAATTAGAAAAACCGGCGATTCATAACGTAATCACTCCGATTTATTTATGACTTATTTTGTCGATTCATTATTGTATCGGGCGTTTTTTTATTAACTTTTCAATATCCTCAAACTATCCTCAAACTCTTCTAAGACCTGGCTTCTGGTTGTTTTTGCAATTTTCTTTTTCATTTTCCTGGTTTTTTGGCATGCAATTTGCAACATGATAAGTGCAGAGGAATAAATCCTGTAAAAATATTATTTTCGACCCCGCAACGATTTTGCACAAGTCCTCCGTTGGATGAAAATACACAGGGTGTCAGGCCCTGGAATTAAAGGAGGTAATTTTATGAATAAGAATGATGAAAGAGTGAGAGAAGAGTGGGTCAACTCCTACCTTGACATCATGGAACAGCTTCAGGGACCTGTTATGCAACAGGAAGCCATGAACTACGAGGAAATGAACGAGGTCTTGAGGCAAAACTGTATGCAGGAGGAGGAAGTGGGAGAATACTCCATGATTGACCGCTGGGTACAGCTTTACCTGGGTTTAATGGATCTACTGCACGGGCTATTCAAGCAGCCAAGCCTGGATATTGAAGCCATTAACCAGGAGTGGATCCGCTGTTTTCAGCCAGCTGCAATCCCTGTGGGTGAACAGTTAACTGCCAAATGGGTCAACACTTACCTGGATTTTGTGGAGCAGTATCAAGGTTGGTCAGAACCAGAGAAAACTGCGGCTATCGAGGACATTAACCGGGAATGGATTCGCTGTTTCCTCCCCCAGGAAGCAGAGCAAGATGGTCAGTTGATAAAAAAATGGGAGGCCGTTTTCTTGCAGCTTAACCATGAACTGCGAGGAATAAGCGAGAAGAAAGCTGATTTCACTATCGAAGAAATCAACGATGAATGGCGTCGCCTGTTCTTGCAAGGTGAAGTTAAGGCTGTAGCCCTTAAAAAGAAGGTAGCTTAAGCTTAAGCCACTTTAGAAGAATATCAAGCATTATACAAGCCGATACTTGTTTTACTGGATACTGGCCAAGTTCTAAACCCTAGCCTGGACTTCTAATGACAGTTGCTTAACCGCAATAACATCATTGTACCCGATCAGTACATTACTGGTTGGGTACTTGTTTTTCTCAAATAATGCCTTCATCTCCTGTAGCTCTACTTGTGATATAATATGGTCGACAGGAGGATGAAATTGGATGAATTCCAAAAAAACAAGTGTTAACCCTTATTTAGTCCGATATGATACCAGTCTCCAAGATATATCCTTGATTTTTGAACAGGATGATGATATTGAATTCCTGCTGGTATGTGATGCAGAAAAGCAGATTATCGGCAGAATTTTGCCGCAAAATATTGTAGAAGCGAACGAGATCGGGCTGGCACCCGATACCCCGGTGCAGCAGGTTATACCTTTTGAGCAACAATTTATTGATTTTATCAACAATTTGCAGTTTGTATTGGGGGATTCCATGTCCAGTCTTCATTCTATGATAACAAATGAAACTGTGGCAGAATATTATTTCCGGTTGATCTGGAGGTTATGCCGAATATGGCATAAAAACGCAACGGAATGGGAAGCCTGTTTTGATTCCGTTTACAATCCGGTTATTTCTATAGATGAAGATGGGAGAATCAACCTTTTTAACCGCGCCCTGGAAAGAGTCTCTGGAATCGCTGCCTCCGAAGCCCGCGGGCAAAAAATAACCGATATCTTTAGCAACAGCAAATTGATCGAGGTCTTGACCACGGGTCAAACTCAGCCCACCCGCAAGATTCAGTATCAGGACAAGATTCTTCTCACTAACCGCACTCCCCTGTACAAGAACGGAAAGATTGCCGGGGCGGTAGCCGTCTTGCAGGATATCTCCGAACTGGAGCATATTGCCGAGCAACTGGCCCGCACTCGGGAACTTAACCGGCAACTGGATGCTATTTTCGAATCTTCTTTCGATGGTCTTTATTTAACTGAT
>JAQVXR010000261.1 GCA_028709045.1 Desulfitobacteriaceae bacterium
TCCATGAACAATAATAAATCGGTAATAGGCAAAAGCTTTTCCAGGCGATGCTCAATCACAATGATGGAAATATTATGTTCTTTTCTCAGTTTTTCTAAAGTACGAAGCACTTCTCCGGTACAGGAAGGGTCTAAATTAGCGGTCGGTTCATCTAGAATCAAAAGAGAGGGAGTCATTGCCAACACGGAGGCGATGGCCACCCGCTGTTTTTCGCCTCCGGAAAGAGTGTGCACCTGCCGCTCCAGTAAATCCCGAGCTCCCACCGCATCCAGAGCAAACGAGACCCGTTCCCGAATTTCCTCCGGAGGAAAACAGAGATTTTCCGGCCCAAAAGCAACCTCATCCCGTACCGTAAGGGTACAAAGTTGGGCTTCCGGATCCTGCTGCACCAGGCCGACAATGCCGGAGAGCCCACCGGCAGGATAATCTTTAGTATCTTTCCCCTCTATCCTGACACTCCCCTCCATTTTTCCGGCAAAGGCATGGGGAATAAATCCGGCTAGACACAAGGCCAGGGTAGATTTGCCGCACCCGCTGGCGCCGGAAATAGTGAGAAACTCTCCCCGATGCACCTTCAGGTTAATCCTGTCCAGTGCCGGATAATGAGATCCGTTGTAAGTAAAAGAAAGATCCTTAATATCCACAACCGGTTCTAACATAAGCGCTCCTTTTCTTATTCCACTACCAACCTATTCACCATCTTCACCCAATATCCTCCATCATAATTTGCGGCAATCAGGCGCAACATATCTTCTTCTCGGATCAAGATCATCTGCTCGTCATTTAACACTTTATCTAATTCAAACTCTACCTGATAGCCGTCTGTGGCCATAACTTTAAGCTTTTTTGCCTCTTCCAGCGGTACCGCCTCATGTAAAATTTGTTTTATAGGAATCCCTGTATAATCCTTTGGAGGAACGTAACTGATCTCTCCTTTTAATGCTGCGGTAATGGTTGTTTCATACCGGTCAAAATGATTTAGCTGAAAAGATAAGGGTTTTTCCACCGCACCCTCCACCATGCAATTGGGGCCTACCCAAGGAGGCTCAAAAACAGCCGCAAAATAGTAAACCGCGCTAGTGGAGAGAAGAATTACAAGAACGGCGGTGACTGCAAACCTAATACGGGGGACGGCGGCTCTATCATCTTCCGAGTCGGAAGAAATCCGCGACGGCCTTGCTTGAAGCACGATCTCTAAAACACTATGCCCAAAACTCCCCGCAAAAAGCACCCCGGAAATAAAGGCGATGAGGGAAATAATAATAATGTAGGTAATAGGTGCGCCGGTAAAGTAAAGCAGTTGTAAAGCAAAAACGTTGGAAGCGGCCGAAACCCCTCCTGCTAGCATATAGCTGAGCAAATTGTGGCGTTTGGAAGTCAAGAGGACAACATCGACCAACAGACCCTGCATCAGGGATACCAAGATAATGGCTACCCCGTGGGTACTGCCAGTGAGAAGCTCGATTACTCCCTTCAGCAGACCTGCAGCGGTAGCGGCGCCCGGTTTTTTAATCAGCCCTGCTACTAAAATGAACCAGAAAACATGGAGACCGGAAACAAATTGCCCTGCACCGAAAGGAATGCCGAAGATGCGATTTAATAGATTGCCAAGATATCCCACATAAGTGCTCATCACACCCCCGATACCACTTAAAACGGCAATCACCATTAGGTCCCGATTGCTAAAGTAATACTTTTTTTTGCTATGCATTCTTTCACCCATGATAACCCTCCATCGCAACACTATTCACCAGGCCGGTCAGCTTTTAATCAATACGAATCGTCTTTATATTCCGTACCCAGTAGGGCTTATTCACATCCCCCAGCGCTTTTTGACCGACCACCAGTTGAAAGGGATTGCCATGCTTCATATCATATTCCCGGCCCTCTTCTTCCCAGGCTAGGATCATCTTATATTTTGCTTGGGGATTTTGCTCATCTATGTAATCTTCCTTCTTCACATCTTCAATCGAGTACTCCACTTTGTACCCATCTTCCGCAATAAAACTAACCTTGGAAGCATCCTCTTTTAAACTTACCCTTTCCTGTAATAGATGCCAAACCCAAATACCTTTAAAATGAGAATATCCTTTTGTACCGTATGAATTAACGGCAAAATAATCTGCTTCTACCAAGCCGTCTTCCATTGCTTTTAGTTCATCAAGAGTAAAAGTTGCCTTTTCATTTACAGCATCCCCTTCAATCAGAACAGTTCCCAAAGGTGCTTCTTCTTCCCCACATCCCACCGCTAAGGTAGATGCAATGAAAATAACCAGTAAAATAAAATACCTGGCATTTCCCTTACATAAATAATGACAATGCATAAAAGATGCCTCCTATTTATGAGATGCAATAACAGAAATGAGGCGGAGAGGAAACTTCTTTTCTCCGCCACTCAAAAAGTAAGAAATTGTCACATGTTTTTTATAAAGCATTGTTAATAACTGTCACAGCCTCAGCCCTGGTCGCATTGCCCTGGGGACGCAGGGTTTTATCCGGATATCCATTGATTATTCCATTATTCACAGCAGCAGCAACAGCTTCACTGGCCCAATCTGAAATTTTATCATTATCGATAAATGTTAATTCTTCTGTTACCGGAGTTAATTTGACCGCGCGCACCATCATCGCCGCCATTTGCTCGCGGGTAATGGGATCTTTTACACCAAAGGTATTCGCATTATAGCCGCTCACAATCCCATAATATTCTGCCGTTGCAACAGCTTCCTCAGCCCAGTGGCCTGCCGTATCAGCAAATACTTTGCCGTTTTGGGGCTCGAGCTTTAATGCCTTTACTAGGATGACGGCAAATTCAGCTCTGGTGATTATATCGTTGGGACGGAAGGTACCGTCCGGATAACCGTTGACTGCGCCAAGTGCTACCAGTTCTTTAATATTATCTTCTGCCCAATGACCGGCAATATCTGTGATGATTTGCCCCGTCTGTTTTGCTGCAATCATGACAGCATACTTAGTAAAATGATCTACCTTGACGCTGATAGTATTGCCTGATACCT
>JAQVXR010000262.1 GCA_028709045.1 Desulfitobacteriaceae bacterium
CGCCGTACGGTAATACTCTCTCCCCCAATGCCCCAATTATCAGTATCCACTTCATCGATTACAACCACTGTGGTTTGGGGGTTCTTGCCTAAAACATCCACCAGCAGCTGGGTCGCCCCTTGAATCAGACGGGCTTTCTGTTCTTTGGTTGCCCCCTCTTTGGTTATTTTAATGTTTACAAACGGCATAGTATCCCTCCTAAAATTTGTTTTTATGGACAATGGTCAAAATAACATGCTTTCATCATAGGCGCTACATAGTTGTAAGGAATGTACAGATTGGATCAAAGTCAATCCCTCTGCCAGTGATTGTTTTTGCGATAATCGGCAATTAATAAATCAACCATCCTGCCGTAGCTGGCCACACCGTCTTTTTGTTGGTTAGACTTTAGATACAAATTGTTAATATCATAAGAAAGCCTTTCCACCGGCCCCTGATATTTGCTCCAAAACTGAACAATATCCTCTAAATCTCTTTTTAATCCCGGAGAGTACTTTACTATTAAATGTTCAACCGCCTCGTTATCGCTGGTTCGTAACGCTCTTAAAGCATAATTCAAAGCCAAAACAGTGCCTGAATACTGAAAATCAATATCGGGATGATCCCGACAGGTCAAAAAGGCTATATAGTTTGCTTCATCCTCCCTGGCAAAACCCCGCTGGTGGGCCATTTCGTGACAGATTGTATTGGGTAGCATGACATCCGGCATGGCTCCGTTGAAATTGGCTTCCCCGGTAAAAGGAAAATAAATTCCGGAGATCCCTGTGTAACTCAGAGTTTCACTCAGAAAAACCTTCTTAGCCGGGCTGTATTCACCACCCAATTGGGGAATTGTTTTGGCTGCATTAACATAACCCGCTTGCGCCCGTTTAGGCAGTGTCGGTTTGGTTCCGGAAACTTTCATGACACCGTTTTCCTCTTTAACGGCAACCCGCAGATTGTTGGCATTATCAATTAACTTTTCACACACCTGGGCTAATTCCTTTTCAGAAGCTGGTTTAAGGGTCAGTTGAGCAATTTCGGAGAAGGGCAGCCGGTAGTAATTTAAACCCCACACCAAAATAAAAATAAAATATACAACACCGGCAAATGCCAAAAAATTTACCAGCCAACCTGCCAGGGATGTCCTCTTCCGCGCCTTATGAAGAACTGCCCCGTATAATGCTCTTATCATGCTCGTTGCCCAGTAAACAATCAATATTACAACGCTGATTTCCCCCAGAGAAAAGGGAAAAACACCGTTAATCTTACTTAAACTCCGGCCGATAATGGGGAAAAACCCCCGGGCATAGATTATTTCCACCCCTTGGGGAAAATAGGCGGCAATTTTAGTGAGTAAAATGCCGGCAGGAATCAATAAAATCAATAAAATTTTTCTGTTTCTTTTAACCCAAACCATTGGGATCTCCTTTTTATAACACGGAATCTAATCAACAGCATGGTGGTTAGATATTCTCCTTGTCTTTGCGCATTGCGAAATTTATAAAATTATGGCGGGGCTCTCTTGGGATTATCTTAAAAAAACAGCTTCAAGGCAATACCCCGAAGCTATTTACAGAAATATCTTTTCGTATATAAGAGACTCTAAAACCTTAAAATCTACAAAGGCAAAATATATATTACCATCATTAAAAAGTGGAGCAATCCACCTAAAGCAACAAACAGATGAAAGATTTCATGAAAGCCAAACTTCTCCGGAAAAAAATTAAGCCGCTTTGTTCCATAGATTACTGCCCCAACGGTGTAGGAAATCCCGCCAAAAACTAAAAGCACAATCGCCCCCAGGGATAAAGTATGTATTAACTGATAAAAAGGGACGACTGCAATCCAGCCTAGAAATACATAAAGTGCAGTTGACAGTTTGCGTGGTGCATTTATAAACCATATTTTCAGGATGATTCCAATGACTGCCAGTATCCAAATGAGCGTTAGCATAACACCGCGCCACATACCATGAAGTCCATAGTATAAAACAGGGGTATATGACCCTGCAATCAACAGGTAAATCGCCATATGATCAAGCTTGCGCAATAGCAATTCTTTCTTTGGACTGACCTTCAACCAATGATAAAAAGAACTCGTGCCAAACAGTAAAATAACGGAAGATACATATACCGTCATTGTAATAAGCTTTGCAGGATCTCCTATCGTTTTAATAATGATGATAATCAGCCCGACTATTGCCGCCACAAAAGGAACAAAATGCGTCAACGTATTGACGGGTTCCTTCATTTTAAAAATTCCCGCCATTTTAACCATCCTCCCAAAATAAATCTTGATATGGTTAGCTTAACACTCTGATTTTAATTTTAACGCTTCATAAATGGAAATGCAAACTTTACCAAGCTTTTAAAGAAATGAGTGCCAGCTTTTCCGTGCGGGTCATGCGTTTGATTGCTGCCTCACGTTTCAAAGCGGCGGAGCGATCAGAACATTCCTCACAATAGACAATTGTTACGGGCAGACGTGAACGCGTGTACTTCGCTCCCTTACCGGCGTTATGCACGGCGGCGCGATTCTCCACATCAAGAGCCGTTCCGGTGTACAATGTATCGTCCTTGCAACGAAGTATGTAGACCCAATAAACGGAAGAATCATCACCTATCTTTGTCACAATATGGTCACCCCTTGGGCAATACTTGGCTTATAGGCCAAATTGAAAGATTGTGTAGATAAGTTATCAATAATTAAAGTGATTTTGAACATGTAAAACATAGCCACCAGCAACTGTGGTCGCCCAATTCGTCGGCTTTGCATTAAATCGGCTCAATGTGCAAAAAGGGATTATCACCCAAAAAACTGATAATCCCTTTTCTCACATATGGCGGAGACGGTGGGATTCGAACCCACGAACCGGCTCATCACCGATCAAACGATTTCGAGTTATTTGAGGGCAAGTTTCGATGAGATTATTAAGGTAACTTTGAGTCACCATAGTATTGAGCAAACCCGCATAAATCAAGGGTTTTCGGGCATAAACCATGAATTTACCACGCCTCGG
>JAQVXR010000263.1 GCA_028709045.1 Desulfitobacteriaceae bacterium
CCACCGCCTCTGCCACCGTCTTTTTTACCTTCGTTTTGGCTTATGCCTTCTCCGCCGTCACCACCCCCGATACGATTGGCAATCACCCTGCCGCCCACCACCGTGAGTGCACCGGAGTCTCCTCCGGCCTGACCGGCCCGCCCCTCGCCGATTGTGCTGCCATCCGCCCCGCCGCTGCCGCCGATGCCCGCGCCCCTGCCGCTGCCTGTGGCGGTGAGCATACCAGTGCCGAGCGCTTGACCGTATATGGTAAGGGTATTGCCGTTAAACAATTCGACTGCGGCCTTATCGCCGGTCGCACTTGCCGTTAGCGTGCAGTCGTCCGTGAGGATAAGCTTAACATGGCGGTTTTCAAGTGTAAGGTTGGTCGTATTCACGCTGCCTTGTACCACATACCAATCGCTTGTGAGTGCTGTGGTCGCATTCTCGATGACGGTGGCTGCAACAGTCTGCAATACGCCGTTTTCGTCGACATATGTTACTTCCGCCGTAGCAGAGGCCGCTGAAACAGACGTCATGCCTACAGCCATGATGATGGACAACATCATAACCGTGAGCCTTTGAATTGTTTTATTTTTGCTCATGCCGTTTCCTCCCATTTACATTCTGACAAATCCACTGGATTTACAAACCATGCGGGTTACTTTATCAAGTAAAATTCAAAGTGTTGTAGCTGTTTCGGGTTGGCAACTTGAATGAAAGCTTGCCGAGTGCTATACTAAAATCAATATAACCCAATTTAGTGAACAGGGTTACTATGTTTATTTATTTATTTTACTGTATTTTGGGGGATAATTCAAGAGAGGAGAGCAATTATGAGAGATAAAAAACCTGACAAAAGAAAGGTACAGGGTGCCGAAACCAAGAAGAAGCTGTATGAAATAGCAGAAAAGCTATTTATGGAACGCGACTTTGCAAGCATCAACGTGGAGGATATTACTGATGAGGCCGGAATCACAAAGGGCGCTTTTTATGTGCATTTTAAGTCTAAGGATGCTCTGATTGCCCTGCTTATTGCAGATTATGCCGCCCGTGCCGATACGGACTATAAAGCCTTTTTGAAAACGCTACCCCCTGACATGCCCGTTTCCGAAGTGCTCCTTGCCTTGATTAAAAAAATAGCCGATGTGCTGGCGAACACAATCGGCTGTGACAATATGAAAAAAGTTTATCAGATGCTGCTGGCCGGAACCGTGGACACCGAGGCAGTCAAAGGTTACGGACGAGAGCTTTATACGCTGTTCCAAGGTGTATTGGAGAAAGGAATTCAAAATGGGGAATTCAAAAGCATCCTGTCGGTTGATATGCTTGCCCAGCACTACGTTATGGCAATGCGGGGAGTCTGCTATGAGTGGTGTGTTCGCTACCCTGACTTTGACTTGAAGGAAGAGGCCGTGACGCATTTTAAACTGATGCTGGAAGGAATAAAAAACAAGGGCTTCGTTATGGAAAACTGACGGCTAAGAAAGCTGCATAAAAAACAGGACATCAATGAAGAAATACCTTTATAAGCCTCATGCTTATCCGCGTCATATAAATTTTATGTATTATTTTACATTCACATCTGCATAGAATAGATTATTTAATATTATTCCTTCTACCGATTTAACGTTTTTTGCATCATCACTTTTAACCCCAAATAGACATATCCGGGTTGCCATATCACCTGTGCCACCTTTCGGTACCGTGCGTTCCATGAAAAGTTTTAATTTGCCCCCAGTTAATTTGGCCTCCTTCGCGGTGAGCCTAACCGAGCCACTCCCTTCACTTTTGACATAGGCATATACAACACTCTGCCTGAAAAACTCTTCATTAAAGTTTTGTTGTAATATTTCTCCATTTATTGATTGTGAAGGATAATTTTTAAGGAACTTCGCCCAATCAGTAATATTATCAATTAATATTGGAGTATTATATTTGTAACTTTCTTTCCATATTGCGCGATATTCTCCTCTTACAATGTCCAATTTCACAGTATTGTCAGGCGCCTGTGGGTCGGTTGACCCAGTATTAATCGAAATAGGTGTTTTATCTACTGATGGTGTTACCTTGGATTCCCCTATGAATTTAAACCAACTTTTATCCTCACCATCGTCATTATTTTCGATGATAGCAGTGCCAGAGGTAATTATTTTACTATCCTCATCCAATGCCGTAACAGATATCAGAATATCACCCATACCTGCAACATCATAGTATCTTTCTCCGTCGTCCTTAAATGGACCCCAATAAACAGTTTTACCGGTAGTCACATTATTTCCAATTCGCTTAATGTGATCGTTTTCGTAAGTACAAAAAGAGCCTTTATCACAGGTATAAGTAAACTTTACCGTATCTGCCGGTGCATTTAACACCAATTCAAAACCAAACATTGAATCCATAAACGGGGAATATAAATCCCGAGGCGTTGTAATTGTAAGTTTTTGTTTGACTCCCTTAGGTATTACTTCGGATTGATCTACTGATGATAATAATAAATACTTGGCGCCTGTATCTGCGTATAAAGGTACGGTTGCTGATTTAAAAACCAATGTCTTATCATCGGCGAATCCGAATCTTGCTATAATATTGCCGTCACTCACACCATAAAATTCTTCATCCCATTTCGATTTAATTACCGGGTAAATCAGCAGTTCATCACCTTTGATAATGTAAGTACATTTAGGCAAAAGATAACTGCTTATCATCGGTGTCGCAAGCTCTGCTGTACCGTCATCGTAAATGCTCACTGACATAAGCCTCTCAAACTTTTCCTTTTCTGTGGGGTTTTCCAGGCTAAATATTCTTATCCCAGCTAGGGCGTCAGCGCTATTCGCAACTTCAAGTTCTTGTTGTTTAGGTCCATTGGCTTTATTCAACAATAGACCCGCGGTTAACACTCCGACCAATAATACTGCGACAATAATGGTAACCCGCGATGGCTTCCTAAAATTAAGTATGTTCTTTACTCTTTCTTTCATGCCACCCTCTCCAAAGGCAA
>JAQVXR010000061.1 GCA_028709045.1 Desulfitobacteriaceae bacterium
ACACCGTTTCTTTTGCCGTATCGCTTACCAATGATTCCACAACATAGACGGTGCCGCCTATGGTTTTGCGTGTAATACGGCTATTCGGTTTTCTGTCCATAAGCGTCACCTCCCGTCTATGCTATGGATGGCAGCACTGAGCCTGAGTGCCAGACCCAGCGCCGCGCCCTGCTGTTATTAAGCCATTTGGAGAGCCTTGATTGCCTCGGAGCGAATCAGGCAGCCATCTAGCGTTTCCATGCAGAAGTACCCGATCTTATCGGCAAAGGAGTATTTTTCGTGCAGTGCTCTAACAGACAGCGGCTGACGTTCAACGACCCAGTAATATTTGAAGTCACCGAACACGATAGGTTTCGCACCGCTTGCCGCAGAGGGCATATGGTTTGAGATAACCACAGATTTGCCGAGCAGTGTGTCTGATCCGCCGCGCCAGACATAGTTGTTTGTGCTGTCCTTGAGTTCACGTAAGGCCAGCGCCGTCTCGTCATTCATGACCCATATTGCATTGGAACGGTATTCCGGTTTCAGCGAAAAGTATAGCTTATGAATTTCATCAAAGCGGATGTCGTAAATCAAAAGGGCGCTATAGTATTGCGTTAACGCATGATTTTTGGGATTTATTGTGATATAATTAAGTATATTTCATAGGGATTCAGATAATGGAGATAAGCTACAAAAAATTAAGGAATAATGCTTCAAAATACAAACTCGGAAGGAAGGCCGACCCATGGAGAAGCATAAGCCCCTTGGAGAAAACCCTGCGAGTTTTATCGGACAGTCATCCGAAGACAGGCGGAATATATTTTCCGTGCTGGAACTTTTCCCTATTCCCATGGAGGTATTCTCTACCGACGGCATGAGCCTGTTTGTCAATCAGGCCTTTGTGGATTTCTTCCGAATTCATGAGGGGGAAATCATCAGAAGGTTTAATATCTTAAACGACCCGTATATCAACCAAAAGCTTGGCCTGTCAGACTATTTACGCAGAGCTTTTGCCGGCGAGATCCTATCCTTTCATGACTTGAAGGTTCCTTTCGAAGAAATTGACAGTCGTTATACATCTGTGCAGGGCAGGCCCACAGAAAGTGATATTTATCAGGATATCATCTCTTTTCCCCTGCGGGGCGAGGATGCTTCGGTCGCTTATGTGGTCGCTGTGTTTATGACCAAGCGTATGTATCAACTGCGGTTAGATGTGATGAAAGCAAAAAAATATATAGACATCCATTGGAAGGACGATTTTGACATTGACAAGCTCGCTAAAGTCGTGGGCATGAGCCGCCATTATTTGGCGCGCCTGTTCAAAAAAACACTCGGTATGCCACCCTACAGTTATTATCAAGAGGTTAAAATCGAAAAGATCAAAGAGGCTCTTAGCGACGATAGCCTCAACATCAGTCAGGCCTTTGCATCCTGCGGCGCTGGTTACAGCAGCAGCTTTGCGGAGGTCTTTAAAAACAGGGTTGGAATGACGCCGACCCAATACAAAAATGCCCTAAGAATCTCGCATGAAAGCTCGGAAAAGCCCCCCCTTACCTTGGAGCAAGTCAAAGCCACGCAAGCTGACTCTTTTTGCGCGATAAAGAACCGTCTTTTTCAGATTGCAGAGATTTTCCCTATTCCCGTTCAAATATTTGGGCCGGACGGTGAGATCGTTTTTGTCAATGAGGCCACGCTCAAAATGTGGAATGTCCGGGACACCTCTTTAATAATGGGCGAGTACAATCTGCGAAGGGACCCGCTGGTCAACGATGAATTCAACTTGCGCGACGAGATTCGCAGAACCTTTGAAGGTGAGCTGGTGCTGATTGAGGATATCAGATTGCCGCTGGAGAGTTTTTGGGAGTTGTACAAGACAAGAAGCGATGCTTACGACATTGAAGCCATCTACACCGACATTCTGAACTTCCCCGTTCTGGCCGCAGACGGAACGCTTGCGTATGTCGTATGCATATTCTTTACAAGCAGGGTCTACAACGGCAGACCGGAGGTGGCAAAGTCCAGGGAATACCTTGAAAATCATTGGCGGGAGGAATTTGACGCCGCCGGGCTTGCGCAGCTCGTCCATCTGAGCCCTTCCCAGCTTTCGCGTCTGTTTAAGAAGCATACCGGCCTGACGCCATATGGCTATTATCAGGAAATCAAGATCAATCGTCTGAAAGAGGCGATGCTGGATAAGACCCTTAGTATTTCCGAAGCGTTTATCTCCTGTGGCTTTGAGTATCCCGGCAACTCCACGAGGTTTTTTAAGGAAAAGACAGGCATGTCCCCGTCCGAGTATCGAAAAAAAAACGAATATTAGCGAAAAAGCTAGAACCCTGCATCTGACAAGGATGCAGGGTTTTTTCATGCTCATAATTGACAATTTTTCAGCACGAAACCGATATGCCCGGTGCCGCCTTTTGTATAAAATGAAGATAGTAAAATGCTGGAAAAACGAGGAGGTGACTACATTGAAGCAGGAAGGGCGCAGGGAGCAGATTTCTGCCGAGCTTGTCGCGCTGCAACGGGATATGGAAAAGAATCTCTCGGTGCAGGAGCAATTCATCAAGCGTTTTCAGCACCTTATTCAAACCGAAGAGGAATCGATATGCGTAATCAATTCTGTTCCCTGTCCGGTTGCACTTTTTAGAAATGGCGGCGTTTTGTACCGAGTTAACCGGACGCTTATGGAAAACACCGACCTGAGAGAGAGCGACCTGTCCGAGAGGGACATCAGCTTTCTGGACCGTATCACCAGCGAAAACTTTGCCATTCTGGAAGCTGTGGAAGGTGTGTTTTACGGAAAGACCGCGCTTTTAAGCCGTCTTTCCAACCCATTGTCCTTGTTTTGCAAGAGCTGGAGCTACCCGACCCGCGACAGCTATCACAGCGCCCTGATCTTCCCTCTGTCGGATGATGGGGGATACATTTCGTTGGGAGCAATCATGCTCATGAGGCGGTGATGCAGTTGTTTTCGAAACCTATAAGTAAAGTACGCGGAAACGCATGAAAGGAGAATTATAATGTATTGTAAGGGTAATAAAACCAAGATTCTTGCTCTATTATTGTCTGTTGTCATAGTTGTCGCACTCGCGCCGGTGACGGTGCTTGCGGCGGGGGATGCCCCGATATTGACAGCTGCAGAGGTGAACGAGACGGGTGACGTTGAGTTAACATTCAATATGCCCATGGCTGATCCGGACGGAAACGAGGATGCCTTTTCGTTGCGGCGCAACAACGGCACTCTACAATCGCTTAGCTCGGTGGGTCTGAAGTCCGGGGATAATAAAACAATCACACTGATACCGATGACTAAAATAAAGGGTGGCTACATATTTGACATTTCATACGATGCCACGAAGGGCAATGTTAAATCCTCCGATAACAAGCTGCTGCTGGCTATTGTGCATCAGGACATCATCAACAACCTGCCGCATCCGACAATCATGGATGCAACGCTTCCCGCTGCTACCTTGGGAACTGCTTATACCTACACCTTCGACGCTAGCGGTGGTAGTGGGTCATATTCATACTTTAAATATAACGGTAACCTGCCACTCGGACTTGCTATTGACAACTCCGGTACACTGAGCGGGACGCCCAGTACATATTCCGGAACATACACATTTAAACTACAAGTCACCGACGGGATCAGAGCAATTGATATAAGAGAATTTACTATTAAAGTCGATCCTGCTGTTACCTCGCCGGGCGGTCCCACCGGCGAAGCTGTCTGGCATGCCCGCAGCCCTCTGCCATCTGCCAAAATTATTGAGGATATAGAATATATTAACGACAAATACATGGCCCTGGGCTATAACGGTACCCTGATCACTTCCAATGATGGCGTGGACTGGCAGAAAATCCAAGTCGGGGAGGATCTCGACTATCTAAGGGGCATGGCCTACGGGGATGGGAAATATGTCATTGTCGGAAATGCCGGGGATAATGATTATGCGGCCCGCATCTACACCTCCAACAACGGGACGGACTGGCATGAGACTGCGGCGGTTCCTCACCATAGACTTAACGACGTAGCTTACGGCGAAGGAAAATTCGTGGCCGTGGGCATGTACGGGAAGATCTTGGTCTCCGAAAATGGGGAAGACTGGGTAACTAAAACGGTGACTTACCCTGACAAAAAGAAAACCACCCTTCAGTCCATTATCTATTCAGATGCACAGAAGAAATTTGTGGCTGCGGGCACGATGGGCGTATCAGACGACCACAGAGGCGGCATCATGACTTCCGAGGATGGGGAAAACTGGACGGTCACCTATTCCGACACTGGAAACAGTCTATGGGATGTAACCTACGGCAATGGAATCTTTGTGGCCGTGGGTGGAAAAGAAACCGGGACCTACTTCAGCGCTACCTCTTCCGATGGCGAAAGCTGGATGCCATACACCAGCTATTCTGGCTATGCGCAGCTTTTCTCAGTTAAGTACGACGGAGCCCGGTTTATTGCGGCGGGAAGAACCCCGCTGCCCGGCGTCAATGCCTTTACCGCTATTTCGACCGATGGTGTTACCTGGACAAACAAGACAGACAGCGGACTGCCCGGTTTCCGGGCGGTTGCTTCCAATGGGACGCAGTTGGTGGCCATGGGTAGCTACGGAAATATTTACACCTCGGATAATTTAGGAACAAACTGGAATTACCAGACGCTGGGAACCACCAAGACGCTGAAGGACGTAGCATGGAACGGCAGCAATCTTTATGTTGCGGTGGGTGTTGAGGGGACAATCCAAACCTCACCTGACGGCCAGACCTGGACCATTCAAACTTCGAATACTACCAACGATCTCAATAAGGTAGATTATCTGAACGGCCGGTTTATTGCGGTTGGCAAGAGCGGTACGATTCTTAGCTCAACGGACGGCACAGACTGGACGACTCAATCCTCGGAAACAACACAGGAGCTGAAGGGCCTCGCCTATGGCGGCGGCAAATATGTCGTTGTTGGGGGAGACGATTATTATAATCCGATAGTGCTGACCTCAGATGATAACGGTACAAGCTGGAGTACGGTTAGCAATGATCCTGCTTTTATCAATATAACATTTGTCACGGCAACCTATGGGGATGGAGTTTTTGTGGCTTTAATGAAAAATGGCCAGGGATATCAATCCGATAACGGTACTACTTGGACACGAATTGCCGATCTGCCGGGAACCAGTACTCAATATCCCACCGACATAACCTACGCCGGCGGAAAATTAGCGGCGGTGGGCGGCTACGGGAAAATTTATCTATCTTCAGATAAGGGAGATAACTGGACCACGGTAGACAGCGGTTTGAGTATTTATTCATGGGGAATCACTGAGGGCGGCGGTAATTTCGTTGCTACAGGTGATAACGGAAGAATCATCGCCTCAGCCGATGGAGGGACGACCTGGCTCGCTCAGCCTTCCGGCTTGACGCTTAATCACTATTATATCAATGAAGATATTAGACTGAACGGCATCGTCGCCGGCGACAATTGTTTTGTGGCGGTGGGCGAAAACGGGCTTGTCCTCCAGTCTGCGGATTTCACCGTTTCCACGGATGTCGACGCCCATGATGTGTCCATAGACATAACAGCCCTGGGTTTCAACAATATACTGAAAGGCAATGACAATGCGGGCGAAATTGTGAAGGATATGAACCTGCCCGGCAGCGGATCTCAGGGAACCGATATCAGTTGGGCCAGCAGCAAGCCCGGGTACATCGCAGCCGACGGTAAGGTCATCCGACCATCCTTTAGCGATGGCGACCAGGTAGTTTACCTGACCGCCACCATAACCAAGAACTCTGCTTCCGAAACCAAAACCTTTGTCGTGGTTGTTCGCGCCTATGGAGACCCAGATATTTCAGATGTTCAGGCCGCAGCGGCGGCATTGACCTTTGATACGATTAAGGGCCTCAATACCGCAGAAGACAATATCACTTATGATTTGATTCTGCCCATCAGCGGAGCCCATGCAACGGGCATCAGCTGGACCAGCTCCAATAATGAGGTGATTGAGCCAATTGGTTTTGGCAGCGGAAAGGTAACCCGTCCCGAGGCGGGTTCTCCCGACCAAGTGGTCACGCTGACGGCCACAATTACCAAGGGCACCGCCAGTACGACTAAAACTTTTACGCTGACGGTGAAAGCTAAGGCGGGCCTCATCACTCCGGCGCATACGGCCACGGCAGAAGCGGCAACCCTGACCCCGGTTGCCGATGCCGATAATATGATTACCCTGACGGTCAAGAATTCAGCAGGCAATACCGACACGACCTTTACAGGCGAGCATAATGTAACAATATCGGGTGTAAGCAGTGTGGACGGCACGTATTATGGGGTATTCGACGGAATCCCTATAGGTGCAGGGGGAACGCTGACAAAAGCAGTGACCTTTAACGCCGGCGTGGCCACCCCCATACTCAAGCTGCCAAAAGCCGCTGAGCAAATCATCAGCTTCAGCATAGCCGGAGTGAATACTCCGCAGACGAATACGCTGACCCTTACACCTGTACCGGAAACGCCGGCTTTTACCGTGACCTTTAACCTAAACGGAGGCACACGAACAGGTGGCGGCGAGCTGACGCAGACGGTTCCAAGCGGAGGCTCTGCAACGGCCCCCACCGTTGCCCGCAGCGGCTACACCTTCACCGCTTGGGATAAAGTCTTCACAAATATCACCTCTGATCTGACAGTGACTGCTCTTTGGAGCCAAAACAGCGGCTCCGGTTCGTCTTACACCGACGCATCGCTCTCGGTGGCCAAAGCTGATTTTGACAAGCTCAGCGGCAAGGATGTAGCTGTCACCGTAAATCGGGGCAGCTATACCCTGAAAGACCTCAAAAACGGATCGTACGTCCTCGAAAAAGGAACAGACTATACGGTGAGCAGCAGTACCATTATTATTCACGCCGGGTATTTGGATTCCCTGCCTGAAGGCAAACAGCTTATCACCTTTGACATGAGCGGTGGCATCGACCCGATTCTGACCATAACCATCGCGGATATCCCATTCACTGATGTTACCATCGATGACTGGTTTGCAAGCGAGATTATGTGGGCGTATGAAAACGGTCTGATAATCGGCACCAGCAGTACCACCTTCAGTCCCCATGACGCTACCACAAGGGGCATGATCGTCACCATTCTGTACCGGCTGGAGAGTGCGCCGGCGGCAGCTGCCAATCCCTTCTCCGATGTTGAGGCCGACAAATATTATACGGATGCGGTGACTTGGGCGGCGGAAAATGGTGTCGTGAGCGGCTACGGCAACGGCAACTTCGGCCCTGAGGATCCAGTCACCCGTGAGCAGCTGGCAGTTATCTTGTTCAACTACGCCAAGTTCAAGGGCTATGACGTAAGCGTCGGCGAAAACACCAATATTTTTTCCTATGAGGATGCGGGCAAGATCTCTGAATACGCTATTTCCGCCATCCAATGGGCTTGCGGCGCAGGCATCTTGCGGGGAGACGGAGCAAAGCTCGACCCTCAAGGCAATGCCACCCGCGCGCAAGTCGCGGCAATGCTTATGAGATTTGTTGAGAATGTTGTAAAGTAGCATGCACTAAGTAACAGCAACGGGAACAGCAGTCAGATGCGCTAATAATTAGTCTCTCACCGCTGTTCCCCATACCGACAATCACAGGTAGGTGTCTACCCAAACCAATGGGAGAGCAGGCGGCAATAAGCTCAGTTCCAACAACAAAGATTTCATCGATCCCGTGAGGGCAATTATGCCGAATTCCTGCGACCGACGTTATAAGGTCACAGGTTACTTCAACGCTGACGGCAGTACGATTTTCTTTGACATGGAGGAAGTTGCTCGAAGATACCTACCGTTCCGTGAAAGCGCAATAACGTAAAAAGACCAGCCGTGCCAAGCAGTTACGCTTGAACATGACTGGTCTCTTTTTGCCTCGCTTGAAGCTGTCACACAAGTTTTTTCATAAATCCCTGTGTGAACGCTCCTAATGAGGGCCTCTTTTTATTTACAATTTTATAATGCTCTTTGAAAACAACCCAATATTATTAAATTAGAGCTTTATTGGCTTTGCCCATAGTTTCAAATAATGATTAATAAAACTATACAAGACCCTGCTGTATCATGGCTTCAGCTACTTTTACGAAACCGGAAATGTTAGCGCCCTGTACATAGTTGGTATATTCTCCATGTTTTCCGTAGCTTACACACTGCCTATGAATATCCTGCATAATCTGTTTTAGCTTTTGATCTACTTCTTCTCTCGACCAGTTGTATCTCATACTGTTCTGGGTCATTTCCAATCCGGATACTGCTACTCCACCTGCATTTGCTGCTTTGGCGGGAGCAAACAGAATCCCTGCATCCAGAAATAGATTAATGGATTCATTGGTACAAGGCATATTGGCCGCTTCTATTGCGCACCAGCATCCATTCTTCAATAATGTTTTTGCATCTTCAACGTCAATTTCATTCTGAGTAGCTGTTGGGCAGGCAATATCGCAGGGGACTTCCCATGGCTTTTTCCCCTCTACCCATTTAAGACCAAATTCATCGGCAAAAGCTTTTGCCGGTTTCCGGTGCACTACCCAGAGATCTTTCAGAAATTCCAACTTATCTCCTTTGATACCGTCCGGATCATAAACATAGCCACATTCATCTGAGATAGTAACTACTTTGCCGCCTAGTTCGTTAATTTTTTCAATAAAAAATGTCCCCACATTACCGTATCCTGAGGCCAGGATAGTTTTTCCTTCTACACTTTCTCCCTTTGTTTTGAGCATTTCTTCCAGAAAATAAGAGATGCCGTATCCGGTTGCTTCCGGCCTGATCAGGCTACCTCCCCAGGCTCTTCCTTTCCCTGTCAGTACTCCGCAAAACGCTTTGGTCAGCTTTTTATATTGGCCAAAAAGATATCCAACTTCTCTTCCCCCAACACCGATATCACCGGCGGGAACATCTGTATCCGGTCCAATATGGTGAAACAGCTCATTCATGAAGGCTTGGCAAAAAAGCATTACTTCATTATCTGTTTTTCCCCGAGGGTCAAAGTCAGATCCGCCTTTTGCCCCGCCCATGGGAAGGGTAGTAAGGCTGTTCTTAAGTGTTTGTTCAAAAGAAAGAGCCTTCATAATGCTTAATGTTACTGAAGGATGAAACCTGAGCCCTCCTTTAAAAGGGCCGATAGCGCTGTTCATTTGGACACGAAAACCCCGGTTAATTTGAATCTCACCTTGGTCATCCTCCCAAGAAACGCGGAACATAATTACCCGTTCGGGTTCAACCATTCGCTCTAGAATTTTTGCATCCCGGTAGCGTGGATTTTTTTTAATAAACGGTATTAGGCAGGTAGCAACTTCCTGAACAGCCTGATGAAACTCGTATTCACCAGGATTTTTGATAATAACACGCTTCATAAACTCATCAACGTCATTTGCCAGAATTTTTCTGGTTAAAGAATTGGCTGCTGTAGACATAAATTTTACCTCTCCTCCTCTAAATAGTTCGCTTATAAATTTCAATTTGGGTAATTATCAGTAAAAAATAAAAAGCACCCTCTTACAGTGTTTAACTGTTTAGGGGGCGCCATTGCCCATTCCTTAAATTCGGAACTTTACTTATTTATTATAACTGTAAATGCTGATTAATACAATAGATGAGGCGTAAGAATATTGTATACAATTCTGAAATGAGTGCAAAATATTATCATAAAAGGCAATAAAAGGAATATTATTGATGGGAAATTGCTTTTTCCAAGTGGTTCAAAACATAGTCAATTTCTTCATCTGTTAGATTATTATAAAAAGGAAGGGCGAGGGTAGTATTGGAGACTTCTTCTGTTATGGGAAAATCTCCTGGTTGAAAACCAAACATCTCCCGGTAAAAAGGTTGAAGGTGAATAGGAGTGAAATAAGGACGGCATTGGATTCCCTGGTTAAGGAGGTACTTCATTACTTTATCTCGATTAATTTTTATCGGAAGTCGGATGACAAAAACAAACCAACTCATGTTAATATCAGGTGCGACAAAAGGAGGTGTAATTTCCGGTATTCTTGATAGCTTTTTTTTGTATATTTCCGCTACCTGATTCCGTTTTGCCAATATTTCATCAAGGCGGTTAATCTGCACAAGTCCGAGAGCGGCGCTTAATTCGTCCATCCGGTAATTAAAACCAAGGCGTTCGTGCTCGAGCCAAGCAGTTCCTTCACTCCGGCCTTGGTTGCGCATGCTTTTGCATAACCGAGCTGTTTCTTCATTATTTGTTACAATGATGCCTCCTTCCCCGGTGGTAATCTGTTTGTTAGGGTAAAAAGCAAATACGGCGCCGTCTCCGAAAGTTCCTGCGTTTTGCCCCCGGTATTTTGCCCCGATAGCTTCACAGGCGTCTTCTATCACAAACAGGTTATACTTTAAGGCTATTTTATTTATTTCCTCCATATTGGCCGGGTGCCCAAAAACATGGACGGGTAAAATTCCTTTTGTTCGTGGAGTAATTTTTGCCTCAATTTTTTCCGGATCAATGTTCAAAGTTAAGGGATCGATATCGGCAAAAACCGGGGTGGCGTTTTGGAAAAGAATACAATTACTGGAGGCAATAAAACTAAAAGGAGTTGTAATGATTTCATCACCTTTTTTAATTCCCAAACTACGCAGTAAAAGATGCAATCCGGAAGTCCCGCTGTTTACCGCAACGGCAAATTTAGTGCCGATTCTTTTTGCAACCAGCTCTTCAAAGGCTTTTGTTTTTGGACCCATACTTAGTGTTTGGGTCTGCAATACTTCGCTTACTGCTTGCCGTTCCATTTCTGTAATGTCCGGTCGTGCAAGATGAATATGCAATTATTTTCCTCCTTGATAAAAGAGCTTTTCACCAATAGAGTTTAGCCGTATACGTTTTCCATAATACTCATTATTCTTTTCAGGTCATACTGGGTTGCTTGTTTCCTGCTGTTTTCACCCATTTTAAATCGTAAATTGGGGTTTTTTAAAAGAATAGAAAAAGCTTCTGCTGTTGCTTTTCTATCTGCGGCCGGGACAAGATAACCTGTTCGGCCAGGGATAATCAGGTCGCGGATTCCTCTGACATCAGTACCAACAACCGCTTTGCCTGCTGCCATCGCTTCCATTACCACTCTGGGAAGGCCTTCACGCTTTGATAGCAAAGTAACAATATCAGCAGCAGCCATTATTTCCGGAATATCTTTTCGCTGACCAAGAAAATGAAAATATGGTTCCAGCCCTTTTTCTCTTATTTGTTTTTTCAAAAGATATTCGGTGGGTCCTGTTCCGGCTATTAGACAGTGTACCGTTTTATTGTCTTTCACCATATCGTACACAGCATTAATTAACTGGTCGTGGTTTTTATTGGGGACCAGCTCTGCAACACACAAAATGACAAAATCATTTTCCTCAAGAGAAAACTCTCTCCGGATCTTTTCTCGTACTTTTTTTCCATCTGCCAAAAAAAATTGGTTGGTGTCTAAACCCACCCCTGGAACAAAACAAATCTTTTCTCTTGGGGTAAACTTTTGAGCCCGCTGGTAGTCTTCATAATTGATAGTTATCAGGCAATCAGTCCAGCGGGACATAATTCTTTCTAGTGGGTAATAAAGCAGCCAATGGGTAATTGGTGCTCCTTGAAAAAAATGAAAGCCGTGGGCTGTGTAAAATACTTTGGGTACGTGTGTTATCTTGGCGGCTATCCGCCCTAAAATGGCCGCTACCGGGGTGTGTACGTGGATTATTTCAAATTGTTCATTCTTAAAATTAGAAATTAAAAAAAATAGAGCGCGTATGTTATCCATACGCAGCGGGTTTCGTTGGAAAGGAGTATCATGGCAAATAACGCCTATTTTTTCCAGTTCACCTTTTCCCGGAGTAGGTCGGGCGAAGGCGTGCACCTCGTAACCTTTTTTTTGAAATAACTTCATAAAGGGCAGATGAAATCCTGCTAGGTGCCCGTATATTGTTGCTGCGAAAGCAACTTTTTTTGGACTTTCCCTGTTCAAATAATGTCACCTGTAATAGTTAAGCGTTCTAATTATAGTATGAAATTGGAAAAATTTTTGTTAATAAGTTAGCTGGGAAATACCATAACCATTTGTTTTATGAACGATATAAGGGAAATATTTCAAGCTTCCGGTTCGGCGTGCTAATATCGTCTATTGAGTTTTTCCGCAGATGACTTAAAGAATCATACTCATCTGTTAAATGAATTTTTTGCCCGGTCCAAAACTCTTTTAAACCGTTTGGAGCAAAGCTTCTTTTGTACTGAAAGAGTGAATCGTTGGGAATGCGCCCACCGCCTAATTGGAGAAATTTAAAACCATTTTTTGCCCCGTAATTTGCTATTTCAAAGTCTAACAGATTATTTGGCGCTAAATAATGTTTTTCC
>JAQVXR010000062.1:0-6250 GCA_028709045.1 Desulfitobacteriaceae bacterium
TTATCCTCTCCCATGTTTTTTTATAATATCATTTGTAACCGTTTTCATATCATTGAGTAAAAGTAACTCTTCGGGTTTACAATCTAATGTTATGCAAAGCGCGTCTATGACCCTTAATTTTACCTCAGACTGATCCTCTTGTAATAACCTTGATACTCCTGCAGTGCTGATATTTAGACCCGATTTCTCTTTTAATAATTTTTGTAATGTAACACCGGTCCAAACCCCTCTTTGGGCCATTACCATTCTCAAATTCCATTTTATTGGCATAATATCACCTAATCTATTCCCAATATCTTGCTGCACCTCTTGGACTTATTCTATATAGTGTAGAAAGTGAAAAAGAATCATATCCTTGTTGTTTATGAAAAAATATCATTAACTTTCGGATTCCAGAGGGTTTTGGTAAATTATTTGCTCCCCTTTAAAATATAGCACGCCCTCGATAATATCGTCCTTTTTCAAAAAACGTAGTTCTTTATTTGTAAAACCATAACAGAGTAATTGGGATATTATAATATTCTTGTTGTTTTCACAGGCGTCCTTGAATAGTTTTTTTCGAAATCCTTTCCTGCCTCTCACTCAAAGATAACGGTAAACTGTATCTCAAATTTATGTTTTTTTCTTTTAATACCAAAGGGTATATTTGTTGGACATACCACTTTAGAACCTGCCCCAGTTTTTCCGATATATCCACGATACGATCCTTATTCCCCTTACCATTTCGAACGATAAGGATCATACGATCTAGGTCAATATCCTTATAATCAAGGTTTGAGACTTCTTCCACCCTTAAACCAGTATATAGCATAATTATTTCGGCCATTAATTGTCTACCTAATATTATTACCTGTCGGTGATTACTTTTCTTAAGGCTATCTTCAAATTCTTTCTTTTCTTTCTGAATGTAATAATTAACAACATCTAAATCTGGTAAGTCAGGTAAATCATCTTCAAAGTTTTTCTTTTTGGGGTGTTCCATTTATCTATAGGATTTACAGTATGAACACCATAACGCTGATATATTTCCTCATCTTTACGACTTATAAGCCAATCATAAAAATTAGAAATTAAACAATTATAATGAATAACCGTTGAACTTCTTACATTATTGGATAAATGCCTAGTAAAAAAATCATAGTCTTCATTTTTAACTTCCCAAACATATTTTTTAATTTCCCTTAGCCACGGTAAATAATTTGAAAGGGCTGAGTTAAAATTCAATAATGAATCCTTTGAATAATGAACAGGGAATATTTGACGATAAACTTCCACTATTTTATTTTGAAACTTATCTTTTTCACCATCTGACACTTCGACAGCTGAATATCCTTCAATAACATAAAGGTTGCCTTTCATGTTAAACCCCCTTGTTTTAACTTTAGAGAAACTAAATTTCGCTTAAGTTAAAACAATAATAATATAAGAAAGGCACATTATCAATAAATAAGGGTAGATACCACGCAACATCAATTGAACTAAACTAAAGTTAATTCAAGTAAACCAGTTGATGGGACAAAACCCGGCTTACCCCCTCAATGGCAAAGGTAAAGGAAACGTGCTCCACCGGAGAAAGATGCCCCAATTCAACCAGCTTTTCTAAGAATTTTTCCGCTTCTCCTTCAGCAAAATCCCCAAGTATTTTTTCCGCTCCCATAGGGGAATAACATAACCGGGCGGCTGCCGCTACTAACTTTTCCGGATCCGGAGTGTAATTAATCAAGGAAACCTTCAAGCTTCTCCCTCCCCGTCTTTAACGGTTTCTTCTTCTACCAAAGCTACCAGCAGGTTAAAAATCTCCTCTAATCTTTCATTTAATCCCAGTAAATAGAGATAACCAACCAATGTTTCTAAACCGGTTGCTCTCCGGTATTCAATCATCCCTTTGTTTTTGGGGTGCCTTCCGCTTTTGGCGTTGCGTCCTCTTTTTAAAACCGTTGCTTCTTCTTCGTTTAAAAAACCGGTTAATTTTTCTACCAGTTGAGACTGGGTATCGGCATTAACAAATCCCACTGCATAATGGTGCAAATCGTTTACCTTGGTAAAACCCTTTCTTACCAAAAAACTGCGCACCCAAAGCTCATATACGGCATCACCAATATAGGCTAATGTTAAAGGCGGCAAAAGACGAGGATCTAATTCCGCATTAGGAACCATGAGAAACCTCAGTTCTTTTCCAACGAACTCCATGAGGGGTGTCTTCTAAAATTATTCCGATTTCTTTTAAGCGATCCCGAATAGCATCCGCAGCAGCCCAATCTTTTTGTGTCCTGGCCTTCTGCCTAACATCAATAATAATATCCATCAGCTTTTCTTCTAATCCCTCATCCGTTTTTTTATTTTCCAAAGGACGAATCATTCCTAATACACTATGAAACTCATCAAAAAGCGTTATCGCCTTTTTGATACATTGAGCAGGATTACTGCCCGGAACAAACCTGTCGTCATTTATAAAGCTGTTTAATTCCCGGCAAAGATCAAATACTTGAGCGATGGCAAGAGATGTATTAAAATCATCGTCCATGGCTTCCACAAAACTTGACCGAATCTTCTCGATGTTCTCTGAGAAAGTTTTGGCTTCCGGTGCTTCTCCCGGTTCCCCTGCTTTTTCGCAGGCGGTCAATGCTTCCTCTCCCAACCTTAAAGATGTTCTGATCCGTTCCAGACCTTTTTCCGCCACCTGAAGTTTCTGATCATCAAAATCCAATGGGCTGCGATAATGAGTGGAAAGCAGATAGAAGCGCACCACCTCAGGAGAAAATTTGTTTAAAATGTCTCGTACTAAAAAGAAATTTCCTAGGGATTTTGACATTTTCTCTTGATTTACTGTAATAAAACCGTTATGCAGCCAATAGCGGACAAACTGCTTGCCGGAATAGGCTTCCGCCTGGGCAATTTCATTTTCATGATGAGGGAAAATAAGGTCCGCTCCTCCTCCGTGAATATCAAAACCTTCGCCAAGGTATTTTAACGACATGACAGAGCATTCAATATGCCAGCCGGGCCGTCCCTTTCCCCAAGGACTGTCCCAGGAAGGCTCTCCCGGTTTGGCTGCCTTCCAAAGAGCAAAATCTAAGGGATCTCTCTTCTGTTCTCCGATATCCACCCGGGCTCCTGCCTTCATATCGTCTATATCACGCCCGGACAGTTTCCCATAACCAACAAACTTGCGTACGTCAAAGTATACGTCACCGCCTGCTTCATAGGCATATCCCTTATCAATAATTCCCTGCACCATATTGGTGATATCATTCATGTGATCAGTAACACGGGGATGTACATCAGCCCTTAATACCCCCAAAGCATCAGCATCGGCGTAATAAGCAGCAATATATTTTTCCGCAAGCTTTACCGGGTCTTCCTCTTCCTCGTATGCCTTGTTTATAATCTTATCGTCTACGTCGGTAAAGTTTTGCACATAGGTAACCTCATATCCCCGGTATTTCAAATAACGGCGCACGGTGTCGAAAACCACGATCGGCCTGGCATTTCCCAAATGAATAAAATTATAAGTGGTCGGTCCGCAGACATACATCCCTATCCTACCGGGATTTCGGGTAACAAGCTCTTCTTTTTGTTTGGTCAATGTATTAAACACTTTGATACTCATTTGTTTTCTCCCTCCACTTCCCGTAAACGGTGTTCCAAATTAGACACCCTGTTCTGTAGACTGAAAATCATTTCCGCCACCGGGTCAGGTAGTTCCCCATGGTTTAAATCTATTTGAGCAAATTTTTTATCAGTAATTTTTCGGCCGTCTTGAATTACAATGCGTCCGGGGACGCCTACTACCGTGCAATTATCCGGCACCTCTTTTAAAACCACTGAACCGGCTCCGATTTTTACATTATTTCCTATTTTAATTGATCCTAATACGGTGGCGGCAGTACTGATAACTACATTATCGCCAATGGTAGGGTGCCGTTTACCTTTTTCCTTTCCTGTGCCGCCCAGAACGACCCCTTTGTAAAGGGTAACGTTTTTACCAACCTCCGCAGTTTCCCCAATAACGATTCCCATGCCGTGGTCAATAAACAATCCCTCTCCTAAAACCGCCCCGGGATGAATCTCTATCCCCGTAATAAATCTGTTTAAATGGGAAATAAACCTCGCCAGGGAAACCCATCCTCTTTTATAAAGCCGATGAGCCGTCCGATGCATCCAAATGGCATGCAGTCCGGGGTAACAAAGAAGTACTTCCCAAAGGCTTTTGGCCGCCGGGTCTCGGTCAAATATTACTCTGATATCCTCTTTTAACTGTTTGAACATAGTTAATACTCCCTTCTAGCATACCACAATTATTATCTCTGAAAAAGTTTCCAAATAACAAAGACCTAAAGTTTTTTATGATTCTTAATTGTGTCTAAATAAACAAAAATCCCGCCGCTGTAGTTTCCTACAGAGACGGGTACACCGCGGTTCCACTCTGTTTAGGCGTCATTGCCCCACTTAAAGCGCCTTTAACGCAGGCTACGCATAGCCCTACTGAATTTCGGGCTACGTACTCCGGGGCGCATTTCGGCTAAAACGATATCTAAACCCGCTTCCACCCGGTGACAGGTTCTCTCTGGAGCATCGCTAGAGCTTACTCTCCCTTTCATCGTAATGCTAGATATGAAAAGCTATTACGAGCATTATACATGGCTTTGTTAAATTTAGTCAATCCCATAAAATTAATATTTATTTTAAGTTAATCCGGAATCTCTCAGCAGAAGTTGATAGTGCAAAAGCTCCCTCTTATTCGGTAAGTACCTGATATACTATCTAAATAATTAAAAATCAATGGCAAAACCTATTTTTTCCGCACTGTTCTTCAGCCTTGCGATAATTACGTCTTTCCCCAGAATTGCAGCTAATTTGTCAAGATCCGGGCCATGCATCTGTCCGGTGAGAGCTACCCTAATTGGCATAAAGACTTGGCCTCCACCTAACTTTGTTTCCTTGCGAATGTTTTTCAAGACCGCCTTGACACTTTCCGGTTTTATTTCCTCACTTGCCAAGATTTTTTGAGCAAATAAATTTACTACCATCGGGACATGTTCCTGGTTCAATGTGTTTTTGGCCTTATCATTTTCAAAGGTAACCGTAGTTCCCTTAAACAATCCGATTTTTTCTTTGATATCTCCCAAGCAGGAAAGATAATTTTTTAAAGTATCAATAACAAGATCCGCCAAGCTATCCTCTTCAATACTGTTTTCTTTCAAAAAACCTGCTTCCTTTAGATAGGGGACAGCCATCTCTTTTAAGTGTTCTAAAGGCATGTTACGGATGTAATGACCGTTTATCCATTTTAATTTTTCCATATCAAAAACGGCCGGACTCTTTGACACCCGTTCCAGACTAAATTTTTCGATCAGCTCCTCCAAAGAGAATATCTCTTCTTCTCCCTGAGGGGCCCAGCCCAACAGAGCTAGAAAGTTTACCAGTGCTTCCGGGAGATACCCCTGATTTTTATAAGCAACAACTGATGTTGATCCATGACGCTTACTCATCTTAGAGCGGTCTTTGCCTAAAATTAAAGAAATATGAGCAAACTTAGGTTTTCTAAGTCCCAGAGCATCATAGACAAGTATCTGCCGGGGTGTATTGGACAGGTGCTCTTCTCCTCTCAGCACATGAGTAATACCCATTTCAGCATCATCGATCACAACGGCAAAATTATATGTTGGAATACCGTCTGATTTGACAATGATAAAGTCTCCCATTTCCTTGGTTTCAAAAGTTACTTCACCCCGAACCAGGTCATCGATTTTAACCATTTGGTTTTCCGGTACCCGGAAGCGAATTACTGGCTTTCGGCCTTCTTCTTCATATTGCTTTTTCTCTTCTTCCGTAAGCTGCCGGCATTTGCCTAAATAACGAGGGGTCTCGCCTTTTGCCATTAACGCCTGCCGTTCCGCTTCACATTCTTCTTCCGAACAATAACAATAATATGCATGTCCATCCTGAAGAAGCCGGTCAATTGCTTTTTGGTAGATATCAAGGCGCTCAGTTTGCCGGTAAGGGCCATGAGGCCCGCCTACATCAATTCCTTCATCCCAAGTAATACCCAGCCATTTCAAAGAATCTTTAATGTTTTCTTCAGATTCTTTTGACGAACGTTCAAGATCAGTGTCTTCCATCCTTAATATCAAATCTCCATCATGCTGTTTGGCAAACAAATAATTAAAAAGGGCTGACCTAGCCCCCCCGATATGTAACGGCCCCGTCGGACTGGGGGCAAAACGAACCCTGATTTTTTCCATTGGTG
>JAQVXR010000062.1:6350-12344 GCA_028709045.1 Desulfitobacteriaceae bacterium
TCTTCGTCAACCAAATCCTCCAGGTACTCTCTTTCCTCGTCGTTACTTACTTCTGTCACGGCAATTTGATTTTTTTCCTCTTCTGTAAGTCCAAAAGTCTTGTATACTTTATTTCTTTGATCCTCTGTTAAATCTTTACCATAACTTATCACCCTTACTGCATCAGCACCGGCAGTTACTGTCAAAACAAGTAATAAGAAAAGTGTCATCCCTTTGATTATTAAGCCCTTGTAACGCATTTCTTTCCCCCCGATATTTTTGGTATGATTTAGCATGCCCAAAAAATATCGGGAAAAACCAATTACATTGAGAGGCGGTCGCAATCCTCCTCCTCATCTTCTAATAGATGGCCAGCATCCTCGGCAGGCAGTTCCTGTACCTTTTTCAGCTTTCGTTCAATGTTTCTAGTTTTTTTGGCCGCAGTTTCGATAGTATTACTCGCTTCCTGCAGTTTCTTTTGGGTTTTATCTAAAATATCTCCAAACTTTCCAAACTCGGTTTTTACTGCCCCCAATAAAGCCCATACCTCGCTGGAACGTTTTTCAATGGCCAGCGTTCGAAATCCCAACTGCAGGCTGTTCAATAATGCTGCCAACGTTGTCGGCCCGGTAACTACCACCCGATATACTCTCTGAAGCGTCTCACAGAGACCCGGTCGGCGCAGCACCTCTGCGTAAAGTCCCTCCGTAGGTAAAAACATGATTCCAAAATCGGTCGTATAAGGAGGATCCAAATACTTTTCCTTTATGGCTTTTGCCTCTGCTTTAATCCGGTTCTCCAACTGGCGAGCCGCCTCTTCCGCCATTTGAGCATCGGATAATTCCTGTGCTTCCAAAAGTTTTTGATAATCTTCCTGGGGAAACTTAGCGTCCACCGGAAGCCATACTTCCCGGTCATTTTCCCCCCGACCGGGCAACCTGATAGCAAACTCTACTCTTTCATTTCCTTTCTTCGTTGCGACATTTTGCGCATATTGCTCCTCGGTTAAAATCTGTTCAAGAAGACTTCCAAGCTGTATTTCCCCCCATGTCCCTCGGGTTTTTACGTTGGTCAGCACTTTTTTTAAGTCACCGACTCCTTTAGCCAGTGACTGCATTTCACCTAATCCTTTATGTACCTGCTCCAACCTGTCACTCACTAAGCGAAAAGATTCTCCTAAACGTTTTTCTAAAGTTGCATGCAGTTTTTCATCAACTGTAGCTCGCATCTGTTCTAACTTTCTGCTGTTATCTTCCTGCAACAAAGTAAGCTTTCCTTCAATCGTATTCCGCATTTTTTCCAGTCTCTGCTCATTGGACTGAGTAAGATTGGCCAACTGCCGGGAAAAAATGTCCATTTGTTCTGTCTGGATACGAGTTCCATCCGTCACTCGGGCAAGAAGAGAATCACTCAACCCTGTGAACACTCCTCTTAATTCTTCTCGTTCCATTCTGGCATTAGCATTTGCCTCTCCCCTGTTTCTGGCAATTTCCTCTTGGAGCACCCGCCCGGTTGTTTCAATGTTTTTTTCTAATACCTCCCACGGTTTCTCTTTGCCATTTTTCCTTTGGCAGCTGCGCCTGAATAAGATAAGAGTTATTATTAAAATTACCATATTTAGCAGTAACAATATTACTAAAAGTCCTTCTATCATTTATTTGCCTCCCATCATTTTTAACCTGAAATGTCTTCCACAAAAAACAATGTATTTCCTCCTGCGATTTCAACACTTAGAGGCAAAAAAATAACCTTGCCCCAAGGCAAGGACTGGTTAAATTACGCTGTTTCTTCTTTTAATTGGTAGACCTTAATGATTTTTTCCGCCGCTTTTCTAAGAGAGATTCCCAGGTTATGGCTAAGAATCTGGATAAAATAAAAAGCCTGCACTTCAGAAACCCCCAGGTTTTCTGAAAGATATTTTCTCGCCTTTCCTACTACCTGCCGGGTAGTTTCTATTGAATTGATTTTCTCCCGGGCTGTAAAAAACTCCTGCCTTTTAAGAAACTTTTCTCTCGATAAGGTAATTGCTGCCTTCCATTTTCCATCATCGCCTGGATTCTCCGGGGAATTTAACACCAGTTTACCTTTTATCGGGACAGAAAAATGATTGTTACTTCTATTATTAAATAAAATTAGGGGTGCCAAATGTTCATCCTTTACCGTTTCCGCCGTTTCCAAAAATGGGTTCACCCCTTCCATCACTACTAAATCAGGCCGGCAAAATCGAATTAAATCAAGCGCTTCCGAAGGTTCTTCGCAACAACTTACTACCATCCAGCCTAACCGCGTAAGCAACTCTTCTACAGCCCTAATACCCTCCACCCAAGTTCCAACAATAACCCCTCTTAACTCCGGCACCAAAACACCCGCCTTTCTTTAAGTAAATAAAATGTCTTTTGAAGAGTACTTACTCCCCAAAAGACATTCTCATTTTGTTCATCCTTAGGGAAATTTATATGTTATTGTCATTATTTTAATATATTTCTCGAATAAATGCAAGGTTTTTTCTTTTCTGAATATTGTATACTTATCATGCCTGTCTTAAATCTAAAATTTTTTAGCAGCAGTTGCCTAGTCAATATCCTAAAAGGCCGGTATTTAAAAATAACAGTTATTGAAGGGTGGTTCCAAGGGTTGATAAATATTAGATAAAAACTGCGCCCCAAATGAAAAATAAGTTATAATGGATAGTAGTAGGATTATATGCAGTAAAGATTTGAAGGAGTATATGGCTATGAAAAAGAAAACAAAATTTATATGGATTCTAATTGTTTCGTTGCTTTTAATAGTAGTGGGGTATATGCGTTATTACCCTATAAAGCATGATACAATTGAATTGCGACATATCATCGAAGATAAGTTTGGTGTAAATACAGAAAGATTCACAAGCATTGGATTAAACAACAAAGATTTCTATTATTTTGTAGTGGCAGGAGATAATGTTGCTGTCGTAAGAATGAAAATGGGTGTGTTTAATCGATTTCGATATCAGGGTATGTCTTATACTGGTGCAAATTTTGTAAACGGAGTTGTAGAGAGCAAGGGAAATAAGTATCTTCTGGTTGGTGGTAAAAATCCAACTCACGAAATTGAAAAAATATCTTTTACCCTCGATAACATTCCATACGAAATAGACCTTGTAAATCCTGGTGATACATTTTTTGAATATATTCAAATTGATAATAAAACTTTTGATGACCATATCTTTTTAGGCAACACAATCTTATATAACGGTAACGGAGAAGATATTACTACTACCATTGACACAAGTAGTGGTGGAGTATAAGCAACAATAAATTTAGGATTGACAGTGAGATTATGAGCATAATCTACGTCTGTAGTTATTACGCATCATTCTTATTATATGCAAGAAAAGGAAAGTTTGGCTTAATGACCTTTATCTCTCAACAATGAAATGTAACGTAGTTTATATAAAAACAAAGAGAAGACTTCAATACTCTGAGGTCTTCTCTGTTTGATTCAAGATAACTTTCAGCCCTGCCTTTTATTAGAAAAAATGTCCCACTTCTAAATAAATGAATTTTATTCAGGAAAACCAAGGGCGTTAACAAACTCATTCTGAAAATCCAGCCGGCTGGAGAGTTCCACATGTTCCGCCTTTCTGGCCAGGTCTTGAGCAATCGCCCGTTCTTTTTTCGATAGCAATGCCAGTTTGGCTCCATCCCCGGCAGCGTTTCCGACAGATATAATCCTGTCCAGGGGAATGGCGGGAAACAAACCTATTGCTAATGCACTTTCTTTTTTAATATAATTTCCAAAGGCACCTGCTAAAAGAATCTCGGAAAGGTCTTTGGGAGTAATCCCCATAATCTGCATCAGTACTTGAATACCTGCATGGATGGCACCCTTTCCCAATTGCAGTTCCCTGATATCTTTCTGGCTGACAACAATATTCTCTCCAGTTGCAGAGAGGTCTGCCGGTACAAGAATAAATTCAAATCCGTTATTTCCCTTTATGATCCGAGTCTTCAGTTTAGGGTCAAGAAGGCAGTCAGCATCTTCCGGATCGGTAAATCTGCCGGAGCTATCAATAATCCCGGCCTTAAGCATTTGAGCTACTGCATCAATTAATCCGGAACCGCAAATCCCTTTAGGCTTAGATTTGCCTATGACCACGATCTGCACTTCTCCACCGTCTATATATACAGCCTCGATAGCACCATCTGCCGCCCGCATACCGTTTTTAATTTGGGCCCCCTCAAAAGCCGGTCCTGCCGCTGTGGAGCAAGTAAGAATCCTTCCCTCCCCGGCCAAAGCCACTTCCCCGTTTGTACCGATATCCACCGCCACCGTATATCCTTTTCTGTTGTTGATATGAGTCGCCAACATCACGCCAACCGTATCAGAACCTACATACCCGGCGATATTAGGCAATATCAAAACACGGCCGTAAGGATGCATGTTCAGCCCAAGTTCCCTAGCTTCAGCTTCTAGCGTCCGGGTAAATACAGGAATAAAGGGAGCGGGAGCAAGATAACTTGGGTCAATCCCCCAAAAGAGATGACTCATGGTGGTATTTCCCACTACTACGGTTTCATATACTTCCTCGCCTTTGACATCTGCCTTTTGATATAAATGACTGATTATTTCGTTCATAGCCTCCAGCACTTTTTTCTGTAATTCTGCTAGGCCGTTTTTATCATTGATGGCATGATTGATTCGGGATATCACATCCGCCCCAAAAACATTTTGTGAATTGGTAAGCGCGGATGTGGCTATTACACTGCCGGAATTCAAATCAAGCAAATAACCGACCACCGTGGTAGTGCCAATGTCAAAAACCATGCCAAATTTTCGGTTCGTGGTATCCCCTTCTTCTACAGAAATCAATTTCCCGTCTATCATCACGGGTGTCACCTCAAAGTGAGATCTGCGCAGTACCTGGGCAAGGTTTGAAAGAACCTTGAGGTTTGTCCTTTCATCCGAAAGGGAAAGGCTTTCGATAACCCGTTCATAATCCGCCTTCTGGTCTTCAATGGTTGGAGCCTTTAACTTTAAAAACGTTTTTTCCACGCAAGTATTAAGCTCTACAGCTCCAACAGCACTAGCCAAATCGGTTTTCCTGCCATAAGCATCTTTCTGACCGATAACCTCAACCGTCACATCTTCCCAAACCGGACGCTGACAGGCAAGAACCCATCCGGCGGCCAATTCCTTTTCAGAAAGGTGTTTCTTTTCTCCCGCTGTCGGGTTTTCCGCCGGGCCGGAGACCAACCGCACTTTACATTTTCCGCAAGTCCCTTTGCCGCCGCAGTTGCCTTCAACCATTACTCCGGCTTGTGCCGCCGCTTTTAACAAATCGATTCCGGAAACAACTTCTATTTCTTTTTGCCCAGGCAGAAATGTTACTTTAACGGTCATTTCAAAAACCCCCTTGATGTCAGATGATTTTTAAAAAATTGTATCTCAATAATAAAAGGGCAAAACTTTATATACCCCCTAAGGGTAGGTTAACATTTGACTTCCCGCCTGTCAACACTTATAAGTTAATCCATATTCATCCTCAATTTCTTTTTAGTACCACACTCATATGATCTTTGTCCGTAGCCCGTCAACCTAAATAACTTTTTTCTTAATAGTCTATAAGCCGACAAATGCCGACTTTTCATTATGACTCTATTTGCTTCACGGTAGCCACGGCATATGCCGCAATTCCCTCGCCCGTCCCGGCAAAACCTAATCCTTCAGTGGTCGTTGCCTTGACATTAACTCCATCTGCCCCCATTCCCAGAGTACGAGCAATGTTTTCCCGCATTATGGGAATAAATGGCGCAAGCTTCGGCTGTTCTGCTACAATAACAGCATCAACATTATGCGGTTGAAAGCTTGCCGTTTTTAACAGATCCCCCACATTTTGCAGCAGCAACACACTGGAAATTCCTTTAAACTTAGGATCTGTATCAGGAAAATGCCTTCCGATATCGCCAAGACCGGCCGCACCTAGTAAAGCATCCATAATAGCATGAATCAAAACATCCGCATCAGAATGACCTA